>NZ_JBXWRZ010000018.1:0-61425 GCF_059613165.1 Ruegeria sp. BHSB172 | reverse complement strand
GTTCCGGGCAAGGTGATGTCGGGTGATCTGTCCGACGACATGACTGCCGCCACCGTTCAGGGTGGAGAGATCACAATCGACCTCGACAACGGTGTCATGGTCAATGACGCAAATGTCGTTCAGGCAGATATCGAAACCAGCAATGGCGTGATCCACGTCATCGACAAGGTTATCCTGCCCGCATCGTAATGGATTGGTAGTTGCGGCCCGGCGTACCGGGCCGCACTCACGCATCTGACAGGACGGCGCCCGGGTTCATTATGCCGAGCGGGTCCAAAGCAGCCTTTATGGCGCGCATGGCCGACAGTTTGGCCGGATCACCATAGCGTTCCAGATCGCCGGTCTTCAAACGGCCCACCCCATGCTCGGCACTGACCGATCCTTCAAATTCATGCACCAAGTCATGAACCGTGCGCTTGATCGCGGCGCGCCGGTCATTGAACTCGCCCCGGTCGCGGCCTTTGGGCGGGAAGACGTTGTAGTGCAGGTTGCCGTCCCCCAGATGACCAAAGCAGTTCACCCGGAACGGTCCAAGGGCGGCAATCGCCCTGCCGCCTTGCCGGATGAAGTCGGGGATCCGCGAAATCGGAACCGAGATATCGTGGCTGGACACCGAACCGATCAACCGGTTCGCCTCGGGGATGCGTTCGCGCACCGACCACAGCGCGTCGCGCTGCGCGGCGCTCTGGGCTATGACGCCGTCTGACACCAGACTGCGGGCCTCGGCAGCGACGAACAAGGACTCCAGCGCCGCCTCGGGCTCGTGCCCGGTCGGCAATCCCAGCTCGATCAGGACTGACCATTCCGGCGGTGTGTCAAAGGGTTGCCGCACGTCCGGCAAGACCTCTGCCAGAAAATCCAGCCCCTGTCTGTGGATCAGTTCGAACGCGCTGACGGTTTCGCCCAGATGGTCCCGGGCCAGGGCAAGCAGGTCGATCGCCGCTTCGGGGCTGGTGACCTGAAAAATCGCCGTGCCCAGCCCGGCAGGACGCGGGAACAGCTTGAGCGAGGCGGCGGTGATGACCCCCAGCGTGCCTTCGGACCCGATCAGCAGGTTGCGCAAGTCATAGCCGGTGTTGTCCTTGCGCAACCGCCCCAGCCCGTGCCAGATGTCGCCGTTGGGCAGAACCGCCTCGAGCCCCAGGCACAGATCCCGCGCGTTGCCATAGCGCAGGACGTTCACGCCCCCGGCATTGGTGGCCAGGTTTCCCCCGATCCGGCAGGACCCCTGCGCCGCCAGCGACAGCGGAAACAGCCGGTTGGCCGTCTCGGCCGCGGTCTGAATGTCGGCCAGCACCGCGCCGGCCTCGGCGATCAGGATGTTTTCGGTTGGGTAAACGGCCCGTATCGCGCGCATCCGCTCGAGCGACAGGATCAGGGGCGCGGGGCCATCCGCCATGACCTGCCCGCCCACAAGGCCAGTGCCGCCACCGTATGGCACCACCGGCACGCGGGCCTCGGACGCCAACCGCACCAAGGCTGCGACCTGCTCAACCGTGCGAGGCAAGGCCAGCAGACCCGCATGCCCGGCAAAGCGGCTGCGCGGCTCTTCCAGATAACGCGGCTCGACCGAGCGCAGAATATCGTCACCCAGGCAGGCGCGGATGGTTTCGGCAAAGGTTTCGTCGGCAGGGTTCAAATGCATGCCCCCTGCATGCCCAAGCCTGCGGCGGACGGCAAGGCTTATTCCAGCTCCATCAGGTATCGCGGCTCGAGCACCACCACCGTCGGGCGATCCGGCAAGGTCCGCAGCGATACTTCGATTTCCGAAACCCCGTCCCGGCGCACCGGAAAGTCGGATCGGATATCGGCCAGGAACCGGTCCAGCGAATATCCCGAGAACCAGTGCATCGGAATGATGACCGAGCTTTTCAGCCGTTGCAGGACCGAGATCATCTCGGGCAAGGGCATGGTCGTGCCCCCGTCCACCGCCGCCATGACCACGTCCAGCCGCCCCAAGGCCGCGAACTGTTCGTCGGATGGCACATGGTGCAGATGCCCCAGATGGCCGATGCACAGGCCTTCGACCTCGAACACGAAGATCGAGTTTCCGCGCTCTTCCACCCCGCCATACGCGGACCGAATATCGGTCGAAACGTTGCGCACCAGCAATTCGCCCAGATCGAGGTGGTGTTCGATGCCCTGCCCGAACTCGCCCCACCCCGGCAGCACATGCGGTATGGCCGGATCGGGATAGGCGGTCCAATGGGTGTCATGTGCGTGGTTCATCGTCACGATGTCGGGGATCAGATCCGCGCCGCCGATGAAGCCGGTATAGTCGGTCACCGCATTCAGCCCACCCGGTGTCTGGATCAGAAAGGACGCATGCGCGACATAGCTAATCCGGACCGAAAATTCGGGCACCGGATCCTGCCACGCCGCCTTGTGCAGATACTGGATTCCGGGGGTGTTCTGGGCGATGGCGATGCAATGGCTCGGCCGACGCTCCTGCGCCGCCGCCGTCCCTGCCAGCAAGATCAGACCCGTCAAAATACTCCTCATGCCAGACAGTCTAGCGCATCCGGTACCCGAGTCACGTCACGGGGCCAAGATTTTGCAAACAGTCCCGCCAGCACCAGCGCCGAACGGGCGGCCTAGCCCGCGTCCGTCCGCCCGCGCCGGTCCGAACGCAGCGACGCATAGAGAACATGTGTCCGCCAACGCCCATTGATCTGCAAATAGGATTGCGCCACGCCCTCGTATTTGAAGCCCGAGCTTTCCAATAGCCCGCGAGAGGCGGCGTTTTCCGGCAGGCAGGCGGCCTCGATCCGGCTCAGGTCCAGGCGGGTAAAGGCGTAATGCACCACGGCGCCGATGGCCTCGCGCATATACCCCTGCCGGGCAAAAACCTGCCCGGTCCAATATCCCAGGGTTCCGGCCTGCGCCGGCCCCCGGCGGATGTTGTCCAGCGTGATGGCGCCCACCAGAACGTCGTCGGCGCGGCGGAACAGGAACAGCGGAACTGCCGTGCCATTGGCCACCGAGCGTTGCGCCCAGTAGACACGGTTGGTGAACGATTTGCGGGTCAGATGGTCCTTGGCCCAGATCGGCTCCCACGGGGTCAGATACTCGCGCGAGGCCAGCCGCAGCGCGGCCCAGTCGTTGAAGTCGGAATGCACGGGCGGGCGCAAGCTCAACCGCTCGGTCTCGAGTTTCAGCCTGCGTCTGCCCAACAGCATCACGCCGCGCGCCTCTCCTGCAACTGCTCGAGCGTCGGCGCACTACCGACCGGCCCATAAAGCGCCAGCGCCGCCGGGGCCTGAACCGCCATCTTCTCGGCAAAGGCGCGGACGTCTGCGGTGTTGACCGCGTCGATCTTGGCCACGGTTTCCTCGAGCGGTGGAACACGGCCCCAGATCTGCACCAGCCGGGCCAGACGCTCGGCCCGGTTCGAGGGGCTTTCCAGCCCCATAAGCATCCCGGCCTTCATCTGCGCCCGGGCGCGGGCAACCTCCTCGGCGCTCATGTCCTCGGCGGCGCGCTTCATCTCGTCGATGGTGATGGTGGCCAGCTCGCCCACCTGATCGGCCGAGGTGCCGGCATAGATCGTGGTCGTTCCCGTGTCGGCATAGGCGCCGGTCTGGGCAAAGATCGTATAGCACAGGCCGCGAGTCTCGCGCACTTCCTGGAACAGGCGCGAGGACATGCCGCCGCCCAGCGCGGTCGAATAGATCTGCGCGGTATAGATCTCGTCATCGCGATAGCCCGGGCTTTCCAGCGCCAACGCGAAATGCGCCTGCTCCAGCACCTTGTCCCGCCGCGCCTCGCCGCCGGTGAACCGGGCGGGCTCAGGCAGCAGCCCCTTGCGGGGTTGCAGATGGCCGAACATCTCTTCGGCCAGTTTCATCAGCTGGTCATGATCGACGGCGCCCGCCGCCGACAGGATCATCTGGTCGGGCGCATAGTGCTCGGCCACGAAGGCCGACAGGTCGTCGCGCGAAAAGGCGCTGACCCGTTCAGTCGGCCCCAGGATCGTGCGGCCCAGCGGCTGATCGCGATAGCTCTGTTCCTGCAGCCAGTCAAAGATCACGTCGTCGGGCGTGTCATGCGCCTGGCCGATCTCCTGCAGGATCACGCCGCGCTCAACCTCGATCTCGCGCGGGTCGAAGACGGGGTTCAGGACGATGTCGCCGACCACGTCCATCGCCAGCGCCACGTCATCCTTAAGCACCCGGGCGTAATAGGCCGTCACCTCGCGCGAGGTATAGGCGTTGATATAGCCGCCCACATCCTCGATCGCCTCGGCGATCTGCAGGGCCGAGCGCCGCTCGGTGCCCTTGAAGGCCATGTGCTCGAGGAAATGCGCGATGCCGTTCTGTTCGATCCGCTCGTGCCGCCCGCCGGCGGTCACCCAGATGCCGATGGCGGCCGATTGCAGCCCCGGCATCTGTTCGCTGACGATCCGAAAGCCGTTCGTTAGTTGGTCCAGTCTGACAGTCACTCAGCAATGTGCCTTTTGATATGATCCTCGATGGCGCCCAGATCGTTGGCGATGCGGGTCACCCGTTCCGGACGTTCATACAGATCGGACATGCGCGAGGGAAGAGGCGGATGCACACCGCTGGCCTGCTCAACCGCGGCGGGGAATTTCGCAGGGTGCGCGGTGGCCAGCGTGACCATCGGCACATCGGCGGCGCGGGTGTCCTCGGCCACCTTGATGCCCACGGCAGTGTGCGGGCAGACCAACTCGGCGCTGTGTTGCAGCGTGGATTTGATCGTGGCCAGCGTTTCCGCTTCGGACACACGACCCGAGTCGAAACTTTCGCGCAGAGCCTCCATCGCGCCTTGGCTGACGTGGAAGCCGCCCTGTTTCAACTCGTCCATCAACTGCGCCACGGCCCGCCCGTCTTCGCCATAGGCATAGTACAGCGCGCGTTCGAAGTTCGAGCTGACCTGAATGTCCATTGACGGGCTGATCGAGGGGATGGTGTCGCCCTTGAAATAGCCCTGCCCCGACAGGCAGCGATGCAGGATGTCGTTCTGGTTGGTCGCCACCACCAGACGGTCGATGGGCAGACCCATCCGCTTGGCGACATAGCCGGCGAAGATGTCGCCGAAATTGCCGGTGGGCACCGTGAAGCTGACCTTGCGGTGCGGCGCACCCAGGCTGGTCGCGGCCGAGAAATAATAAACCACCTGCGCCAGCACCCGGGCAAAGTTGATTGAGTTCACCCCCGCCAGCTTGACCCCGTCGCGGAAGTCGAAATCGTTGAACATGTCCTTCACGGCGGCCTGACAGTCGTCGAAATCGCCATCGACGGCCAGCGCGTGCACGTTGCTGTCGGCGGGGGTGGTCATCTGGCGGCGTTGCACCTCGGACACGCGGCCATACGGGAACAGGATGAACACATCGACCGCATCCAGCCCCCGAAACGCCTCGATCGCGGCCGATCCGGTATCACCGCTGGTGGCGCCCACGATGGTAACACGCTCGCCCCGCCGTTTCAGCGCCACCTGGAACAGCTGACCGATCAGCTGCATGGCGAAATCCTTGAAGGCCAGCGTGGGCCCGTGAAACAGTTCCAGCAGAAAGTGGTTCTCGTTCAGCTGCTTCAACGGCGCGCGGGCATCGTGACCGAACCCGGCATAGGCGCGTGCAATGATCTCTTTGAACTCGTCCCCGGCGAAAGAGCCGCTGACATACGGCCACATAACGCGGAACGCGATCTCCTCATAGGGCAGCCCGGCCAGCGCGGCGATCTCGTCCTGGCTCAGAACCGGAATTTCGGCAGGCAGGTAAAGGCCACCGTCGCGGGCCAGACCGGTCAGCATCGCCTCTTCAAAGCTCAGTTCGGGCGCCTGCCCGCGGGTCGAGATGTATTTCATTGCGCGTCACTTTCTGATGGGGCGCGGCCGCGCCACAGGAAATATCCGGTCATTGCGGCCCAGACCAGCGCCAAGCCGAACCATGTCACCGCGTATTGCAGATGGTCATTGGGAATACCCGCCGTATCCACCGGCAGCGGCGTGATGGTGGGATCGGTCTGGCTGCGGGCAACCAGTAGGATCGGTTCGGCCCCAAGCGCATCGGCCAGCGCGGGCACGTCGCGGGCAAACCAGATGTTGCCCGCCGGGTCCGGATCGGGGGTGTAGCTGTCGATCTCATCCGGCCAATGCAGATTTCCGACAACCTGCATGGGTCCGGTCCGGCGCTCGGCCTGCTTGGCCGTTGTGGGGACAAAGCCCCGGTCCACCAGGATCGTGCGATCACCGGTTCGGAAGGGCGCGATGATCCGATAGCCCGGCCCGACCTGCTTGACCGAAACCAGTACATGGATTTCGCCGGGCAGCATCTCGCCTGAAACCTCGACGGGCAGATAACGGTCGGCATCGGGATCGAACGCCTCGGGCAGAGGCATCGGATCGGCGGCGATCCGGGCTTCGATGTCGGCCAGAATGCCCTCTTTCCACGCCAGACGCTGAACCTGCCAAGTGCCCAGAGACACAAGAACCGCCAGCCCGGCGAGCCCGAAAATCAGCAGAAACAGGATACGGCGCATATCTGGCCCTTGTTGCGTGTCATACCGGCTCGGGGTCAAGCCGGCGTCTTGTTACGGTCTGTGCGCACGGAAATGCAACCGTGCAATTGTACGGGGCGCAATCCCCTGCGCCCCAGATCGAGAAAAAGCCGCCCCGAGGGGCGGCTTTTGCAATTCGACAGCCTCGCGGGCGTTACATCAGCGGTGCTTGGCCCCAAATGTAAACCGCGAAGAACAGGAACAGCCAGACGACGTCGACGAAATGCCAATACCAGGCAGCCGCCTCGAAGCCGATGTGTTTTTCCGGAGTGAAATCGCCCCGCATCGCACGGATCAGACAGACCGTCAGGAAGATGGTGCCGATGATCACATGTGCACCGTGGAAGCCGGTGGCCATGAAGAAGTTCGAATAGAACTGGTCGCCGCCGAATTCCCATCCTTCGTGGGCCAGCAGTTCAAAATATTCATAGGCCTGCAAAGCCGTAAAAACGACCCCAAGAAAGATGCCGATTGCCAGGCCCTGGACCAGTGCCTTGCGGTCATTTTCGTGCACCAGGGCGTGGTGTGCCCAGGTCACGGCACAACCCGACAGCAGCAGGATCAGCGTGTTGATCAGCGGCAGGTGGAACGGATCCACCGCGTGGATATCCGGCTGGACGTATTCAGTACCGGCATACTCGTACATCGGGTACATCCGATGCTTGAAGAACGACCAGAACCAGGCAAAGAAGAACATCACCTCGGACATGATGAACAGGATGAAGCCGTAGCGCAGACCGATGCGCACGACCGGTGTATGGTCACCGGCGCGGCTTTCGGCCACCACGTCCGACCACCAGCCGAACATCGTGTACAGAACCGCCACAAGACCGGCCCAGAACACGAAGGACGTCACTCCGTGCATCCACAAGACGGCTCCGAACAGCATGACGAAGCCACCGATCGAGCCGATCAGCGGCCAGATCGACGGGGCCAGAATGTGGTAATCGTGGTTTTTTGCGTGTGCCATCAGCGTCCCTCACCTACAGGCGTTAGTTCGTGTTTGTTTCTGCCTGCGCATCAAGGGCGGCATAGCCCTCGGGCAGGTCGATTTCGTAGAATGTATACGACAGCGTGATCGTATGAACATACTGAGCTTCGGGGTCTTCCACCATTTCGGGGTCGACGAAGAAAGTTACGGGCATTTCGACCCGCTCACCGGGCTCCAGAACCTGCTCTTCAAAGCAGAAACAGGCGATTTTCTGGAAGTATCCTCCGGCGGAATAAGGCGTCACGTTGTACGATGCCTGTCCCGCAACTGGCTTGTTCGTCGGGTTGTACGCCTCGTAGAACGCCAGACCGGTCTCGCCGATACGCACCTTCATCTCGCGCTCGACGGGCTTGAACTCCCACGGCATGTCTTTGGCCTTGGACGCGTCGAAGCGAACGGTCACCACCCGGTCGAGGATCTCATCAGGCGTGGCCTCAGCCACTCCGGTGGTGCCCCCGAACCCGGTGACCCGGCAGAACCAGTCGTAAAACGGCACAGCCGCCCAGGCCAGGCTGCCCATCAGAACAACCAGACCAACGGTCTGCGCAACGGTCTTCTGCGGTCCGGTCAAAGCCATCAGTTCTGAACCTCCTCGGTGGACACACCGAAATCGCTGCCCGAGACCTTGACGATGGTCAGGCCGAAGATGATCACGATGAACGCCGCCAACGTCAGCCCAACACCCAGGTTGCGGCCGAACCGGCGCTGGTGCAGCTCATGGCTTTTGCGCAGGCTCATGACCAGCCTCCCAACCCGTAGGGTTTCAGCAACGCCTCGGCGAGAATCGCGCCGAAATGCAGGAACAGGTACAGCAGCGACAGCTTGAAAAAGCTGCGCTCGACCTTGAAATTGTCCGCCTCGGCATCGTCTTCGGTGCGACGCGAGATGGCCCAGGCCCCCTGCAGGAACAGCGCGTTCAAAACTACAGCCACAGCCAAGTAAATCGGGCCACCGATGCCCGAGAAAGCAGTGCCCACGGCCAGCAGGGCCAGCAATGCGGTATAGACTAGGATATGGGTCCGTGTGGCGCGGCGTCCATGCGTCACTGTCAGCATCGGCACGCCCGCGTCGTCATAATCCGAGCGCATGAACAACGCCAGCGCCCAGAAATGCGGCGGTGTCCACATGAAGGTCAGGGCAAACATCAGCCACGGTTCGAGCGTCATCGAACCCGTGGCGGCAACCCAGCCGATCACCGGGGGAAACGCTCCCGCAGCGCCGCCGATCACGATATTCTGCGGTGTCAGGCGCTTGAGCCACATCGTGTAGATCACGACATAGAAAAAGATGGTAAAGGCAAGAAACGCGCCCGCGAACCAGTTGGTCGCCAAGCCCAGCATGATCACCGACAGGCCCGACAGGGCAAGGCCCAGCGCCATCGCCTCGCCGGGTTCGACCTTGCCCGACGGGATCGGACGACCCTTGGTGCGCTTCATTACCTTGTCGATATCCGCATCCCACCACATGTTCAGCGCACCCGAGGCGCCGCCGCCGATGGCGATGAACAGGATCGCGCAGAACCCGACGAAGGGGTGCACGGACACAGGTGCGGCCAGCAGCCCCACCAAGGCGGTGAACACGACAAGCGACATCACCCGCGGCTTGAGCAGCGCGAAATAGTCGCCAAAGCCGGCCTCGTCCGCACGGGGTTGTGCGGCAAGTGTGCTGGCATTGATGCTCGCGTCGGTCATGACAGGTCCTTGTGGTGCGAAAGCTGCGCGAAACCCGCGCAGCCTGTCCTTGGTTTCGATCGGGCCTCAGGCCCTAAGGCGGTCAGTTCGCAGCGATCTGGAACGACGCGGGCAGGCCGGCATATTCTTCCTGCGCCGATTTCAGCCATTCCTCATAGGCTTCTTCGCTGACGACCTTGACGGTGATCGGCATGTAAGCGTGGTCCTTGCCGCACAGCTCGGAACACTGACCGAAATAAATGCCTTCCTTGTCGGCTTTGAACCACAGCTCGGCCAGGCGGCCCGGAATACCGTCCTGCTTGACGCCAAAGGCTGGAATCGTCCACGAATGGATCACGTCGGCCGCGGTGACCTGCATCACGACCACCTTGTTGACGGGCACCACGACGGCGGTGTCGGTGGCCAGCAGCCACTCATCCTCGCTGTAGCCGGCATCAGCCAGCTTGGCGCGCATCGCGTCATCCAGAACGAACGGCGTGACTTCGGCATCGGCCGGACGGGCGCTTTCGTCCAAGGTGGCAGGGTGCCCCAGCAGATAGCTGTCGAAGGCAAATTCGTGATCGACATACTCGTAGGTCCAGTACCACTGGTTGCCGGTCACCTTGATGACGACGTCGCCCTCGGGGATTTCCTGCTGCTTGAACAGAACCGGCAGCGAGAATGCCCCGATGAACACCAGAATCAGGATCGGGCCCAGAGTCCAAGCGATCTCGACCGGGGTGTAGTGCGAGAATCGCGCCGGCGTCGGGTTTGCCCGCTGGTTGTAGCGCACGATGCAATAGACCAGCAGGCCTGCGACCAGCAGACAGATCGCGGTGATGATCACCAGAATCATGCCGTCAAGGCGTTGAATCCCTTCGGCCAGGCTGGTGGCCGCGGGCTGGAAACCCATGCCGCCGTCGACCGGCTTGCCGATGATCTCAAGGTCCTGAGCCATGGCGGGAAGGCTGGAGAGGGCTGCGAACACCCCCGAAAGCATCAAAGCATTCTTCATTTTCTGTCCTGATCGTTTGATCTTTGCGTCTCTGGCGAACAGGTGTGAATCGGTCACACCTCTCCCGTTGTCTTTGGCCGCGTTAAAAACCATATTCCGGGGGCTAGATAAAGCAAAATGCTTGCGTCAAACAGACGCTATTTTTGATCTGGATCAAATCCGAAAGGCCGCAACCAATGACTCACGCCCCGTTTCGCCCGTTCGAAACCGTTTTGCCGCAAGACGAGGCGCTGACCGTGCTGCGGTCGGCCACCGATGGCGCCGAGGACGGCGAACTGTTCGTCGAGCGCCGCAAGTCCGAATCTCTTGTCTTTGATGACGGTCGTCTGCGGTCGGCCTCGTACGATGCGTCCGAGGGGTTCGGCCTGCGGGCGGTTCAGGGTGAAGTGGCAGGATATGCCCATTCTACCGACGTATCCATCCCGGCATTGAAACGCGCGGCCGAAACCGCGCGGCTGGCCGTCGGGGATGGTGGAGGGACACTTGCCGCCTCACCGCGAGCGACGAACAAGAAGCTGTACACCGACGAGGACCCGATCGAATCCGCCAGCTTTCCGGTCAAGATCGAGACCCTGCACCAGATCGACAGCTTCGCCCGCGACCTTGATCCGCGCGTTGTTCAGGTAAGCGCGGTGATTGCCGCATCGGTTCAGGAGGTCGAAATCCTGCGCCCCGACGGAACCCTGGTGCGCGACGTACGCCCGATGACGCGGGTCAATGTCTCGGTCATCGTCGAGCAGAACGGCCGCCGCGAGAGCGGATCGGCCGGCGGCGGCGGACGGGTCGGGCTCGACGGGCTGATTGATCCGGCCGATTGGCAAGACAAGGCCCGCGAAGCCTTGCGCATTGCTTTGGTCAACCTTGACGCCGTTCCTGCTCCGGCCGGCGTGATGGAAGTCGCACTGGGCCCCGGCTGGCCTGGCATCCTGTTGCACGAGGCGATCGGCCACGGCTTGGAAGGAGATTTCAACCGCAAGGGCAGTTCGGCCTTCGCCGGGCTGATGGGGCAACGGATCGCCTCCAAGGGCGTGACCGTGGTGGATGACGGGACCATCCCCGATCGCCGGGGCTCGATCACCGTGGATGATGAGGGCACGCCCAGTTCGCGCACCGTGCTGATCGAGGACGGGATCCTGACCGGCTACATGCAGGACCGCCAGAATGCGCGCCTGATGGGGGTGACCCCCACCGGCAACGGACGGCGGCAAAGCTATGCGCACAAGCCAATGCCGCGCATGACCAACACGATCATGCTGGGCGGCGATGCCAACCCGGCGGATCTGGTTGCCGAGATCAAGGACGGCATCTGGGCCGTGGGTTTCGGCGGCGGCCAGGTCGACATCACCAACGGCAAGTTCGTGTTCAGCTGCACCGAGGCCTACCGGGTCGAGAACGGCAAGATCGGCGCCCCGGTCAAGGGCGCGACGCTGATCGGCGACGGCCCGTCGGCGCTGAAGCGTATCCGGGGTCTGGGCAACGACATGGCATTGGATCCGGGCATGGGAACCTGCGGCAAGGACGGCCAGTGGGTTCCGGTCGGCGTAGGCCAGCCCACCGTTTTGATGGATGGCCTGACCGTGGGCGGGTCTGCCGCCTGAGGCGAATCAATGTCGGAGCGGCCTCGGCTCGGTTAACCGGGGCCGCCCTTCCAAACATTTCGCACCCGCGCGGACGCCAGGCAGGAAAAAAATTTTTGTTATCTTTTCAATATTATATCGACAATCACGCCTGAAACACTCGCCTTAACTCCTAAATTTTTTCGAGATTCACGCGCTGTTAACCCGGCCAGCCGTAAACCAGTTCTGCAATCAGGCGGAGCCACGGATGACCGAAGAGCAGCAATCTTCCATTCACCCCCCACTCCCACCCACCACGGAAGAGGACCGGTTTTCTTGGCTTCGTCTGATGCGTTCCCGCAAGGTCGGCCCGGCCACGTTCCGGCGCCTGCTGCACGAACATGGCTCGGCGCAGAATGCGCTGGCCGCGCTGCCGGAAGTGGCACGCGCTGCCGGAGTCAAAGGGTATGAAACATGCCCGCCCGGCGTGATCGAGGCAGAGCTCAAGGCCGCAAAAGCCGCCAAAGCGCGGCTTTTGTGCCTTGGCTCGGCCGACTACCCCTCAATGCTGGCGGACTTGTCCGATGCGCCCCCCCTGCTTTGGGCAATTGGGGATACGTCAATCCTGCATCGGAAGATGATTGCCCTTGTCGGGGCTCGGAACTGTTCGTCGTTGGGCGCACGGATGGCCCGCGCACTGGCAGACGGGCTGGGCGCACAAGGCTATGTCGTAGTTTCGGGGTTGGCGCGGGGAATCGATACCGCTGCCCACAAGGCCGCGTTGGAATCTGGAACGGTCGCAGTGATGGCCGGTGGTGTCGACGTCATCTATCCGGCCGAGAACACGGATTTGGCCCGCGATATAGCGCTGCGGGGTCTGCGCCTGTCCGAACAGCCCATGGGCGTCACCCCGCAAGCCCGGCATTTTCCCCGTCGCAACCGGATCATCTCGGGCCTGGCGCAGGCGGTGGTGGTGGTCGAAGCCGCTGCCAAATCCGGCAGTCTGATCACTGCGCGCGACGCTCTGGACCAGGGGCGCGACGTGTTGGCCGTGCCGGGCCATCCGTTCGACGCGCGCGCGGCGGGGTGCAACCTGTTGATCCGCGAAGGCGCCACGCTGGTGCGATCGGTCGACGACGTGATCGAAGCCCTGCCTCCACAGACAACCGATCTGTTCGATGCGTCCGCTTCCCCGCAGCCCGCTCCGGATCACGTGCATCCGATTTCGACCGACGACTTGCAGGGCATAATCCTGTCGCGCCTTGGTCCTTCGCCGGTGGCCGAAGACCAACTGATCCGGGACGTGCAGGTTCCGGCCAGCGCCGTCGGCCCGATTCTGGTCGAACTGGAGCTGGCGGGGCGCATCCAAAGACAGGCGGGCGGGCTGTTGTCTCTGGCCGTCTGACCCGGGTTCGATTTGTCGTTTCACCGGCTCGCAGCGCACCGGAATTCGGACGCGCAATACAGTGCATTGACAAATCCGCCTTGCCCTCCACATCTTGCACGGCCATACATGCCGCCCAATCCGTCGAGCGAGGTTTTAGACTAAATGCCTGTAGTTGTTGTAGAATCCCCGGCCAAGGCAAAAACGATCAACAAATATCTCGGCCCCGACTACACGGTTCTGGCTTCGTACGGCCATGTTCGCGACCTGCCTCCGAAAGACGGATCGGTCGATCCGGACCACGATTTTTCCATGAAATGGGAGGTCGCCGCCGACAGCCGCAAACACGTCAAGGCCATCGCGGATGCGCTCAAGGATGACAACGCGCTGATCCTGGCCACCGACCCCGACCGCGAGGGCGAGGCGATCAGCTGGCACCTGCAGGAGGCGCTGACCAAACGCCGCTCGATCAAGAAGGACACCGAGGTTCGGCGCGTGACCTTCAACGCCATCACCAAGGATGCGGTGACCAAGGCGATGCAGAACCCGCGCGAGGTGGACATGCCTCTGGTCGAGGCGTATCTGGCCCGGCGCGCGCTGGACTATCTGGTCGGCTTCAACCTGTCGCCGGTTCTGTGGCGCAAGCTGCCCGGCGCGAAATCGGCCGGACGCGTGCAATCGGTCTGCCTGCGCCTGATCGTCGAGCGCGAGATGGAGATCGAGGCGTTCAAGCCCGTTGAATACTGGTCGGTCAAGGCGCTGTTCGAAACGCCGCGCGGCCAGACCTATGAGGCGCGGCTAGTCACGCTGGCCGGCAAGAAGCTGGACAAGCATGACATCGCCAATGCAACCCAGGCCGAACTGGCGGTTCAGGCGATCACCAGCCGCGCGCTGAGCGTGACCTCGGTCGAGGCCAAGCCGGCCGCGCGCAACCCCAGCGCTCCGTTCATGACCTCGACCCTGCAGCAGGAAGCCAGCCGCAAGTTCGGTATGGGCGCGCGCCACACGATGCAGGTGGCCCAGCGTTTGTACGAGGCCGGGCACATTACCTATATGCGAACCGACGGCATCGACATGGCGCCCGAGGCCGTCGCGGCCACGCGGGACGCGATCAAGGACCGGTTCGGTGCCGAATACGTGCCGGACAGCCCGCGCATGTACAAGAACAAGGCCAAGAACGCGCAGGAAGCGCACGAATGCATCCGGCCCACGGACATGAACAAGGATGCGGCCGCCCTGAAACTGTCGGATGACGATCAGCGCAAGCTGTACGATCTGATCTGGAAACGTACGATCGCCTGCCAGATGGCGGCCGCGCGGCTGGAACGCACCACCGTCGAAATCGGCAGCGATGACGGTCAGGTCGGCCTGCGCGCCACCGGTCAGGTCGTGCTATTCGACGGCTTCATGCGCGTCTACGAGGAAGGCCGCGACGATGTCGAGGACGAGGATGACAAGCGCCTGCCCCAGATCATGCAGGGTGATCCGGCGCGCTTTGCCAAGACCACGCTGAAGGATCAGTTTGACAAGGCTACCGCCGACGGCGCGGACAAGAAGGCCATCCTGTCGGACAACCAGACGGTTCTGGCGCTGCAACACCACACCCAACCGCCGCCGCGCTATACCGAGGCGACACTGGTCAAACGGATGGAAGAACTGGGTATCGGGCGACCCTCGACCTATGCCTCGATCGTCACCACGATTCAGGACCGCGGTTACGTCCGCAAGGACAAGAACCGCCTGATCCCCGAGGAAAAGGGCCGGATCGTCACGATCTTCTTGCTGAATTTCTTCCGCCAGTATGTCGGGTACGAATTCACTGCCAACCTCGAAGAGCAGCTGGACGAGGTGAGCGCCGGCGCCCGCGACTACAAGGACCTGCTATCCAAGTTCTGGCGCGATTTCTCGGCCGCGATCGCCGAGACGTCCGAGCTGCGGATTTCAGAAGTGCTCGACAAGCTGGACGAGGCGCTGGCCCCACAGCTGTACCCCCCGCGCGAGGATGGCTCGGATCCGCGCATCTGCCCCAAATGCGGGGTCGGACGGCTGCACCTGAAAACCTCGCGGACCGGCGGATTCGTGGGCTGCGGGAACTATCCCGAATGCACCTATACCCGCCCCATCGCCGGTGAAGGCGCCGAGGGCGAGGAACGTCTGCTGGGCATGGATGGCGAAGATGAGATCTGGCTGAAATCCGGACGCTTCGGCCCCTATGTCCAGCGCGGCGAAGCCACGCCCGAGAACAAGAAACCGCCACGCGCCTCTTTGCCCAAGGGTTGGAGCAAGGATGACATGGACCTTGAAAAGGCGCTGACCCTTCTGAGCCTGCCGCGCGAGATTGGCGAACACCCCGAGGGCGGTATGATCAGCGCCAATTTCGGGCGCTTCGGTCCCTATATCATGCACCAGCTACCGGACGAGGCGAAGCCGGTCTACGCCAATCTCAAGGATCCCAACGACGTGTTCGAAATCGGCATGAACCGGGCCGTCGAACTGTTGGCGGAAAAGCGCGCCAACCCCGGGCGGCGGGGACGGGCTGCGGCCAAACCGCTGAAGGAACTGGGCGAGCATCCCGATGGCGGCGCGATCCAGGTTCTGGACGGGCGCTATGGGCCTTATGTGAAGTGGGAAAAGGTCAACGCGACCCTGCCCAAGGACATCAAGCCCGAGGACGTTACGCCCGAAATGGCGGTGGAACTGGTCAATGAGAAGGCGGCCAAGAAAGGCACCCGCAAAAAGGCCGCGCCCAAGAAGAAAGCCACCAAGAAGAAAGCCAGCTGATCCAGGCCCCCGCGGGCGGTTAGGTAGAAATACCACCCGCCCGCAGGTTTCATTGACTTCCCAATGACGTGGCGGCACAACCTGCCCATCACCATGTCATTGGGGGAGTTTTCCATGAAGAAAGTCTATGCCAATGCCACCGAGGCCCTCGATGGGATACTTCGGGATGGCATGCTGATCGCGGCCGGCGGGTTCGGCCTGTGCGGCATTCCCGAATTGCTGCTGCAGGCGATCAAGGAGTCGGGCGTGAAGGATCTGACCTTTGCCTCGAACAACGCAGGCGTCGACGATTTCGGCATCGGCATTCTGCTGCAGACGCGGCAGGTCAAGAAGATGATCAGCTCGTATGTCGGTGAGAACGCCGAATTCATGCGCCAGTACCTGTCGGGCGAGCTTGAGCTGGAATTCACCCCACAAGGTACCTTGGCCGAGCGCATGCGCGCCGGCGGCGCGGGTATCCCGGGCTTCTATACGAAGACCGGCGTCGGCACCGTGATCGCCGAGGGCAAGGAGCACAAGGAGTTCAACGGCGAGACCTACATCCTCGAGGAGGGGATCTTTGCCGATCTGGCCATCGTCAAGGCATGGAAAGCCGACGACACCGGCAACTTGGTGTTCCGCAAGACCGCCCGCAACTTCAACGTGCCGGCGGCGACCTGCGGCAAGATCTGCGTGGCCGAGGTCGAAGAGATCGTGCCGCGCGGTTCGCTAGATCCCGACTGCATCCACCTGCCCGGCATCTATGTGCACCGGGTCATTCAAGGTCAGCACGAAAAGCGCATAGAACAGCGCACCACCCGCAAGAAGGAGGAAGCGTAATGCCCTGGGATCGCAATCAGATGGCCGCGCGTGCGGCCGAGGAACTGGAAGACGGCATGTATGTGAACCTCGGCATTGGAATTCCGACGCTGGTGGCGAACTATGTGGGCGACAAGGACATCACCCTGCAATCGGAAAACGGCATGCTGGGCATGGGCCCCTTCCCCTATGAGGGCGAAGAGGACCCCGACCTGATCAACGCCGGCAAACAGACCATCACCGAACTGCCCCGCACCGCCTATTTCGACAGCGCCACGTCTTTTGCCATGATCCGCGGCGGCAAGATCGCGGCGGCGATTTTGGGCGCGATGGAGGTCGACGAGAAAGGCGATCTGGCCAACTGGATGATTCCGGGCAAGCTGGTCAAGGGCATGGGCGGCGCGATGGACCTGGTGGCCGGGGTCGGACGGGTCATCGTGGTGATGGACCACACCAACAAGCACGGCGACAGCAAGGTGCTGAAGGAATGCACCCTGCCGCTGACCGGCAAGGGCGTGGTTGACCGCATCATCACCAACCTGGGCGTGCTGGACGTCGTCGAAGGCGGCCTGAAGATCGTAGAACTGGCCGAAGGCGTCACCGAAGAAGACATGCGCGCGGCGACCGAGGCGACCATCGTCGCTTGACCCGGTTGGCGTTGGGAACTGCAAAGGCCCGCGATTGCGCGGGCCTTTTTCACTTCATGGTCTGAAACACGCAGCCGTCGGAAACAAGATCGGGAGGTGTGGCGCACAAGGCGCGGGCGACCTGGAACGCCGCCAGCACCTTGGGCACATAGTCGCGGGTTTCAGCATAGGGCGGCACGCCATTGTGCTTGCGCACCGCGCCCTCGCCTGCGTTGTAACCGGCCAGCACGAGGATCGGATCGCTCCCGAACTCTCCCATCAACCAGTCGAGATATTTCACGCCACCGGCAATGTTCTGCTCCGGCAGCATGCTGTCAGTCACCCCGAACCGCTTGGCGGTGGCGGGCATCAGCTGCATCAACCCCTGCGCCCCGGCCGAGCTGACGGCCGTCTCGCGTCCGCCGGACTCCACCGACATCACCGCCAGCACCAGAGCGGGCGATACCTTGGTGCCCACGGTCGAGCGCAGGATATCCACGCCGCGCTGCTCGACGATGCGCTGCAGTGTTTGAAGCCGCGGCGAAGCGACCCCGACCGTTGCCAGCGCCTGAAGCGCTGGATCCAGCCTTCCCGGACCAGCCTGGGCCATGTCAGGCGAAATCCTCGCCCAGAAGGCCTTGTATGCACCTTCGGGCGTTTTCTCGGGCTGGATCTGCGGAAGGTTGGCCGCCGGTACTTTGGTGCGGGCAATGATGTCGGGCACGACAAGCGTGGCGCCTGTGCTGGGGGCCGACGGCGCCTTGGCATGTTCCTCGGCCGATATCTGGACGGTGACATGCGGGCGCGCACCCGGTTTGGGCGCCTTGATCCGTTTGTAGACGCCGCGCGGTTCGATATCGGTGGCCTGGGCCGGTGCAACGAAAGCTGCTGCAAACGCCAAAACGCCGGCGCATGTCAGTACGCTCGGGATTCTCATCTTGCCTGCCTCATCTTCTTTTGGCGTTGATTTGTTACGCGAATCCGCGCTGCGGGCCAGAAAAACCACATGAATTAGGGCGTTTTTGCCTCATTTGCCGCAATTTTGCATCGGAATACTCCCCGCCCCGAAGATATGAGAAAATTTTTTTTGTTATAATTCAGCGCGTTGAAAGAAAAATGACTAAAAAGTTAAGCACGCGGAAGAAAATCATCTGTTTGGCCCAAATCCTGCCATGCGGGCAGGGCAAACATAATGCCATACCGAGACGGTCATGAGCAGACTGAGAGAGGACGCTCTGGAAAGACCCCGAGGTTTTATTAGCTTAGTGATCCTTTAGGAGGGACGTAACATGATCAAGCTCTTCAAGAAATTCCGCAACGACGAAAGCGGCGCCGTGACTGTTGACTGGGTCGTTCTGACCGCGGCCGTCGTGGGCCTGGGCACCGTTGCCTACACGCAGATCTCGGGCGGCGCGACCGGCCTGGCCACCAACGTGAACAGCGCTCTGAGCGGTGCAACCGTTTCGACCGGCACCAACGCCGGCGCAGCCGGTGGTATCACCACCGCAGGCACCGGCACCGGCGGCAGCTAAGCCCCGAAACATGCATTCTGGGCCGCGCCAAACTGGCGCGGCCTTTTTTTTAACCAAAACGTAGGACTTCGTGTGTTGAACCGAGCATAGTTCCCCGCCCGGCCAACCTGCTGTCCGCCATGGACGGGCAGCCGGGTTGCACGAGGAGACGAAAGCAACGGTATGGTCGGCACCTGCTGCGCGGTTCGCGCAAGACACGGGACGCCGACGGTTAAGAGGTATACGCCATGATTCGAGTTGCAAGTGATTTCATTCGCGATGAAGAAGGTGCCGTCACAGTTGATTGGGTTGTCATAACCGCGCTGGTCGTGGGACTGTCGATGGTGACATATCTGGTCATTCAAACGGCCACCACCAACATGGGTGGCAACGTTGACACCGCTTTGAGCGGTTCAACCGTCAGCACTGGCACCAGCGCTGGAGGGAACGGCGGAATCGTGACCGCGGGCACCAGCGGAAGTTGAGGTCTCGAAACACTTCCCGGGTGAGTCTCGGGCATTGCCAAGGTTGACCAGACAGAATTTCGCGCGGCGCTTTGCTGCGCGGGGACGTCACTTGGAGCGTTTCCCCAACAACCCTGGCGAAAATCCGGAATTTGTCCCACATTTCGACACAATTCCGATTTATCAAATATGCTGTTTCAATGTCTTGTTTGGGCCGATACACGTGCGACCAACAAAATAAAGAGGTGAACGCATGCGAGCTGTTTTTGGACTTGTCCTGATCATCGGGGTCGCCCTAGCTGGTGGCGCGGTGTACATGGCCCGAAATTACATTGCCGAGTATCAAAACGCACTGGCCCGGGAAAAACAGGCGGCTCAAGAGGCGCTCGCGAATGCCAAAGTCAACGTGGTGCCAACCGTGGGCGTCATCGTTTCGACTCGCAAACTGAAATATGGTGAACCGCTGACCACCGAGGATGTGCGCGTGGTCGAATGGCCTGAAAACGCGATTCCCGAAGGCACGTTCACCGACATGACCGCGCTGTTCCCCGAAACGGGCCAGAACGAGCGGTTCGTTTTGCGTGCGATGGAAAAGGACGAGGCCATCATGGCGGTGAAGATCACCAAACCGGGTGAACCAGCCGGCCTGACCTCGTTGCTGGAAAAGGGCAAACGCGCCTTTGCCATCAGTGTGGACGTGGCCTCGGGCGTTTCGGGCTTCCTGCGCCCCGGGGATGTGGTCGATGTGTACTGGACCGGGTCGTTGCGGGGCGCGGTCGAAGGCGCGAACGGCGAGATCACGCGCCTGATCCAGCCGAATATCGAATTGATAGCCGTGGACCAGACGGCCGGTTCCGACGTGACGGGCACGACCATTGCCCGAACGGTGACGGTGGCCGCCACCCCCGAACAGATCGCGGCGCTGGCGCAGGCGCAAAACACCGGGCGGCTGTCGCTGGCTTTGGTGGGCGTACAGGATGAAACCGTCGCAAGCGCCATCGAAATGGACCAGCGTAAGCTGTTGGGCATCAAGGAGAGCGCACCTGCTCCGGTCAAGCAAGAGGAGAAGGTCTGCACCATTCGGACCCGCCGGGGCGATCAGATCGTAGAGACTCCGATCCCCTGCACAAACTGATGCTTGCTCAATAGCTTGCCAGCCAAATTCGGAATGAAGCCGCGCTTTGTGCGCGGCTTCTCTCGTTTTGGTTGTTGCCCATTCTCCACATAAGGAAAATTCCGGAAACCCTTGATTATTGCAATAAAACCCGAATTCGCGCACAGTTCGCCATCATAGGGCAACAGACCCACAAAAAACTGAGTGGTGATCGGAGAGGCAGGTCACATGACATTTCGTTCCTGGATTGGCGCAACCCTTTTGGGGGTAGCGCTTGTTACGAGCCCGGCCGGCTTCGATGCCGCTTGGGCCGAAAATCTTCGCGTGGTCAAGAAAGGTACGGCGGAAACGCTGGATGTGCCGATCAACCGCGCCATCGTGGTTGAAAGCGAAACACCTTTCGCGGAGCTCAGCATCGCGAATGCGGGCATCGCGGATATTTCGTCGCTTTCGGACCGCACCATCTATGTGTTGGGCAAGGCGCCCGGCATGACGACGCTGACCTTGTTCGACGGCGCCGGCAATCTGATCACCAATGTGAGTGTTCGGGTCGCACCGGACGTGACCGAATTCAAAGAGCGCCTGAGGCAGATTCTGCCAAACGAACCGATCGAGGTGCGCACCGCCAATGACGGGATCGTGCTGTCTGGCACGGTTTCCAGCTCGGCCAAGCTGGCGCGGGCACTGGAACTGGCCGAGCGCTACGCCCCCGAACGCGTATCGAACCTGATGAATGTCGGTGGTGTGCAGCAGGTCATGCTGAAGGTCCGCTTTGCCGAAATGAACCGCTCGGTGGCCAAGAACCTGTCAGCCTCACTGGGCTTTGGCGGCGGTGACGTGACCGGCGGCATCAACACGCTGAACAACCAGGGCGCCCTGACCAATGCCTTGGCCAACAACATTCCGGTGGCCCAGTCCAATACGGGCGCCATCCTGTTCGGCTTCGGCGCGGGGTCGACCCAGGTTCGCCTGCTGCTCGAAGCGCTGGAAGCCAAAGGCTTGGCCCGCAGCTTGGCCGAACCGAACCTGTCTGCCCTGTCCGGCCAGGAGGCGACGTTCCTCGCCGGTGGCGAGGTTCCGATTCCCGTACCGCAGGATGACGGCGTGGTTGCCATCGAATACAAGGCCTTCGGCGTCGAGATCGACTTTGTGCCGCGGGTCGTTGACGGTGACCTGATCAACCTCGAGATGGCCGCGTCGGTGTCCAGCATCGACACCGGCTCGAACTTCACCATCAACGGCGACAACGTTCCCAGTTTCATCACGCGCCAGACCAGCACGACGGTTGAACTGCGCGACGGAGAAAGTTTTGCGATCGCGGGCCTGATCCAGGACGACTTTACCGACCTGAGCAATCAGATCCCCTGGCTGGGCGACGTTCCGGTGCTGGGCGCGTTGTTCCGAAGCGCCGAATACCAGCGCGAGCAGAGCGAACTGGTGATCATCATCACCGCGCATCTTGTGTCGCCGACGCGCGGCGAAGCGCTGGCCTTGCCCACGGATCGGGTCAAACCGCCAAGCGAATTCGACCTTTTCGTCAATGGTCGTGTAGCCCGCACCGAGCGCACGGGCAACGGCGCGGCGTCGGAAGTTGCCAAACAGGATTTCGGCAGCTCCTACGGCTATGTCCTGGACTGATAGGGAGGACAGACCAATGCAAAAGTGGATGATCACACTGGGTCTTGCAGTCGCGGTTGCCAACTGCACCCGAGAAGCCGGCTACGAGATCGACCAAGGCGCCTTTGGCAATGCGACCCTGAACAACGTTCAGGTCATGAACGGCGAGTTGTCCTATGGCCAGATCCTGGCTCAGCGCTTCGCGGCCGAGGTCCCGACCCAAATCAACTTTGCCTTCGACAGCGCCCAGTTGGACGAGTCGGCGCGCCGGATCCTCTTGCAGCAGGCCAACTGGATCAAACAGTTCCCCGAAGCCCGGTTCCGCGTCTATGGACACACGGATGCGGTCGGCTCGCAGAGCTACAACTACAACCTGGGTCTGCGCCGCGCGAATGCGGCGGTGAATTTCCTTGTTCAGCAGGGGATCTCACGCGCGCGCCTCGAGGCGTTGGTGTCGTTCGGCAAGACCAAGCCTTTGGTGGCGACACCGAATCGCGACCGCCGCAACCGGCGCACCGTGACCGAGGTATCCGGCCTTGTGGACCGCCATCCCAACATCCTGGATGGGAAATACGCCGAGGTCATCTATCGCGAGTATGTCGAAAGCGCGACCTACCCGAGCAAGTTGAGCCGCGAGACGGCGCTGGGCGAGACCAGCGAACAATAATTGGAAATCGGGCGACATCGTCGCCCGTTTCCCTACAATTGGTTTTTTTGCGCCCCATTCTTGCCCCAGTTCCAAGCGACATTGTGAACAATTGGGTGACCTGCGGCCGAAATTGGCCGCAACAGGGCGACAGCAAACCGACACACGATTCTCGACCGTATCGACG
The DNA here is from genome assembly GCF_059613165.1 of Ruegeria sp. BHSB172. NCBI lineage: Bacteria > Pseudomonadati > Pseudomonadota > Alphaproteobacteria > Rhodobacterales > Roseobacteraceae > Ruegeria > Ruegeria sp. BHSB172. The sequence goes on along the minus strand of NZ_JBXWRZ010000018.1, from coordinate 38,547 downwards.
TTTGCTGCGCTCCTACGACGAGGATTGTGTTAATGACGAGCGCCACGCCGCAAAATGATGATACCGCCATTCTGGCATGTACGATCAGCCGGGACGTGCAGAACTTCGACCTGCTGATCGAGGACATGGAAACCGCCCTGGGTGAACGCTGGGGTGATCTTGGTTTTGCCGAAGCGCTTGCCTTTTTCAACCAACCCGAAGCCGAATCCCTTCAATTCGTGGCTCTGGCCATCGATGGCGAGGATGAAGACGATCTGACGCTGATGGGCGAGATCATCACGAAGGCCAAGGACAAAAACATCAAGGTTGTTCTGATCGCCGAAGACGTCACGCCGGCGGCGCTGCATCAACTGCTGCGCAAGGGGGCGGACGAGTTCGTTCCCTACCCTCTGCCGGAAAACGAGTTGCAAGAAGCCATCGACCGAATAAACCAGCCCGATCCCGAACCGGTGCCGCAACCAACCGCCGTGCCGCTGGCGGCCGGGTCGCCGAAGGAAGGCGCGCTTCTGGTGGTTCAAGGATTGGCCGGCGGCGTCGGCGCCACGACCATGGCGGTGAACCTTGCCTGGGAACTTGCGACCGTTTCGGGCAAGGATGCCCCTCGGGTCTGCCTGATCGACCTTGATCTTCAGTACGGGACCGTATCGACCTATCTGGATCTTCCCCGCCGCGAAGCCGTGTTCGAGATGCTGTCGGACACGGCCGCCATGGATGATGACGTGTTCGCACAGGCGCTGCAGAAATTCGATGACAAGCTCGACGTGCTGACGGCCCCGTCGGACATGGTGCCGCTGGACCTGCTCACGCCCGAAGACATTCAGCGCGTGATCGACATGGCCCGCAAACACTATGACTACGTTCTGATCGACATGCCCAAGACGCTGGTGCATTGGTCCGAAACGGTGTTGCAGGCTGCACATGTGTATTTCGCCCTGATCGAACTCGACATGCGCTCGGCCCAGAACGCGCTGCGTCTCAAGCGGGCGCTTCAGGCCGAGGAACTGCCCTTCAACAAGTTGCGTTTCGCGCTGAACCGCGCGCCGAAATTCACCGATCTCAATGGCAAGAGCCGGGTCAAGCGCATGGGCGAAAGCCTGGGCATTTCAATCGACCTGCAGCTGCCGGATGGTGGCAAACCGGTTCTTCAGGCCGGCGATCACGGATTGCCGCTGGCCAATTCCGCCGCCAAGAACCCGCTGCGTCGGGAAATCGCCAAACTTGCTCAGTCATTGCACAGCCTCGGCAGCAACAGCGCCGAGGCCGCATAATCACAGCCCCCAAGGGGAGGAGCCGCCGTGTTTTCACGATACAAGAAGCAACCAGCCGCTCAGCCGGTGGCCACGCCGACCGAGACCGCCAAGTCTCCGGAAGCACCTGCGAGCTCGGCCCAGCCGTCATCTTCGACGGCCGTCGCGCGCAAGCCCGCGGTCAAAAAACAGGGCGAAGTCAAGGGAATGGACCGCGAGCGCAAGCGCAAAGAGCGCCTGAGCGAAATCAAGATCGAGCTGCATCGCGAGCTTCTGGAAAACCTGAACCTAGCTGCGCTGGAAAACGCGTCCGAGGCGGAACTTCGGGCCGAGATCAGCGCCATCGCAAGCGAAGTCCTGGAAGCCAAGAACATCGTTCTTAACCGCGAAGACCGCTCGCAGCTGAACAAAGAGCTGTATGACGAGGTGACCGGACTCGGTCCTCTGGAAACGCTGCTGCAGGACGACACGGTCAGCGATATTCTGGTCAACGGCCCGCATCAGATCTTTGTCGAACGGTTCGGCAAACTAGAGTTGAGCGACGTCACCTTCAAGGATGAAAAGCACCTGATGCGGATCATCGACAAGATCGTGTCGGCCGTGGGCCGGCGTGTCGATGAGTCGAACCCCTATGTCGACGCCCGCTTGGCAGATGGGTCGCGTTTCAACGCAATGGTCCCCCCTATCGCGGTGGATGGATCGCTGGTGTCGATCCGGAAATTCAAGAAAGACAAGCTCAGCATCGACGACCTTGTGAAATTCGGCGCCTTTACCGAGGAAATGGCCGCTTATCTTCAGGCCGCGGTGTCCACCCGCCTAAACATCATCGTGTCGGGTGGTACCGGCTCGGGTAAGACCACCACGCTGAACGCTTTGTCCAGCTTCATCGACGACGCCGAACGCATCCTGACCATCGAGGACACGGCGGAACTGCAGCTGCAGCAAACCCATGTTGGCCGGATGGAAAGCCGCCCGCCCAACGTGGAAGGCAAGGGCGAAGTCAGCCCGCGCGACTGTCTGAAGAACGCCCTGCGGATGCGCCCCGACCGCATCATCGTCGGCGAGACACGCGGCGCCGAGGTGATCGACATGTTGCAGGCCATGAACACCGGCCACGACGGCTCGATGACCACGATCCACGCCAACTCGGCCCGCGACGGTATCTCGCGTCTGGAAAATATGATCGCGATGGCCGGGATCGAAATGCCGATCAAGGCCGTGCGCAGCCAGATCGCAAGCGCCGTGAACCTGATCGTGCAGGCCAGCCGCCTGCAGGACGGCTCGCGCCGCATGACCTCGATCACCGAGATTACAGGCATGGAAGGTGACGTGATCTCGATGCAGGAAATCTTTCGTTTTCAACGCGTTGGCCTGACACCCGATAACAAGATCATCGGTCACTTCACGGCCACGGGCGTACGCAGCCACTATTCGGAACGGTTCCGTCTTTGGGGGTATGACCTGCCCGCATCGATCTATGAACCGACGACCATGTAGGAGAGCCGGACATGCAACTGCCTACCGAGGCGCTCATCTATGTCGCGATCTTCGTCGGGGTTCTGGCGCTGGTCGAAGGCATCTATCTGGTGGCTTTCGGCAAGTCCATCAGCCTGAACAGCAAGGTCAATCGCCGTCTGGACATGCTTGACAAGGGTGTCGGTCGCGAACAGGTGCTGGAACAGCTGCGCAAGGAAATGCAGCAGCACATGAAATCGCAGAGCATCCCGCTCTATTCCCTGTTGGCCGACAAGGCGCAAAAGGCAGCGATCGCCTTCAGCCCGCGCCAGTTGATCATGATGATGGCCCTGCTGTCGATCGTTGCCTTCATGGGGCTGAGCATCGGCACCCGCACCGAGACACTGTTGCGGGTTGCGCTGTCGGTGGCGATCGGGGTCGGTGCGGTCTATGCTTGGGTGAACAGCAAGGCCAAAAAGCGGATGGCAATGCTGGAGGAACAACTGCCGGATGCGGTCGAACTGATGGTGCGCTCGCTGCGGGTGGGCAACCCGTTCGTATCGTCCGTTCAGATCGTCGCCAACGAGGTCGAAGACCCGTTGGGTACCGAATTTGGTGTGATCGCCGACGAATGCGCCTATGGCCGCGACGTGGGCGAAGCGCTCAAGGACATGGCCGAGCGTCTGGACATGCAGGACCTTCGCTTCTTGGCCGTTGCGGTGGGTATTCAACAGCAGTCCGGCGGCAACCTGGCCGAAATCCTTGCCGGTCTTGCCAAGGTGATCCGGGCCCGCTTCCGTCTGTTTCGGCGCGTCAAGGCCATCACCGCCGAGGCACAGTGGTCGGGCAAGTTCCTGTCAGGGTTCCCTGTCGGCTGCCTGCTGTTTATCCTGGTGAAGGACCCAAATTATTATGACTCGGTCCTTGATCACCCGTGGTTCATCCCGGCCTGCTTCGTTGTCGGCATCATGCTGACCTTGAACCTGATCGTGATGCGCATCCTCACCAACATCAAGGTCTGAAGGGGCAAGCATGGAAATCCTGAACCAAATCAATGATTTTCTGACCCAGCAGTTGGGAGAGTTCGGGCCGCTGATCGTCGTGGGCGTGCTGGGCCTGTTCATGATCCTAATCACCATCCCCATTCTGCTGAACCAGCCCGAAGACCCCCTGAAGAAGCTGCAGCGCGCCAACGCGGCGCCCAAGCGCGAAAAAAAGAGCAAAAAGGACCAGCTGCGCAATTCAAGCCGCAACGAACAGCTGGAGAAATTCGCCAACTTTCTTGAGCCGAAGGACCAGGAAGAATATTCCGCCATGGAGCTCAAGCTGCGTCAGGCCGGTTACCGGTCGAAGGACGCGGTTCGGATCTTCCATTTTGCGCAGTTCGCTTTGGGAATTTCCGGCATCATCATCGGGGTGTTGCTGGTCACCGTGTTCAACAACGGGCAGGAATTTACCGGCCAGCAGATGATGATCCGCGTGCTGGTGCCCGGTGCCATCGGCTATTACATCCCCAAATACTGGATCACGCGCCGCATCGAAGAACGCAAAGAAGCCATCACCGCCGGCTTCCCCGATACGCTTGACCTGATGCTTGTCTGCGTGGAAGCGGGTCAGTCGCTGGATCAGGCCATCGTTCGCGTGGCGTCCGAAATGCAATCATCCTATCCGGAAATCGCCCAGGAATTTGAAACCGTTGCCTATGAAATGAAGGCGGGCAAGGACAAGGACACGGTTCTACGCGACTTCGGCACCCGCTGCGGCGTGCAGGACGTCAGCTCGTTCGTGACCGTGATGATCCAATCGGCGACTTTCGGCACCTCGATCGCCGATGCATTGCGGGTCTATGCGGGCGAGATGCGTGACAAGCGGGTTATGCGCGCGGAAGAGGCCGCAAACAAGTTGCCAACCAAAATGACGCTTGCCACAATGATGCTGACGGTCCCGCCGCTGCTGATCATTCTGATCGGGCCTTCGGCCAAGGGGATCATGGACTTTACGAACATGAGCAAATAGCCGGATGCAGACGTCGCTGCTTCGCGTCACAAGAACAGGGATTTTCATCCTGACAACCACCGCGGCCGCATCCGCGGTGGTTTCGTGTACCGAGACAGGCCTGACCCAAGGCCCCTACCCCCCGGGGATCGACCCCAAGGGCGGCCCGGTCGACGAAGTTGCCGTCGGCAACCGCCTGATGGCCGCCGGAGAATACGAACTGGCGCTGGAGTCTTTCACCCGCGCGGCGCTGGCCGAAGGGATGACCGCCGAGATCCTGACCTCGATCGGCACCGCCAATCTTGGGCTCAGGCGTCTTGGCCAGGCGGAACCGCTGTTGCGCGAAGCCGTGGAGAAAGACCCGGAATGGCCGATCGCCTGGAACAATCTGGGCGTGTTGCTGATGGAAACCGGTGAATATGCCGAAGCCTCGCAGGTGTTCCAACGGGCCTATGCGCTGGACAATGGCGAAAGTGACGCAATCCGGGACAATCTGCGCTTGGCACTCGCAAAAATGGAAAATCCTGTTAATAATACTACGCAAGAACAAGAATTCCGGCTTGAGCAACAAGGGGATGGGGCATTCCTGTTGCGCAGGAACCGATAACAGAGGCACGAGCAGCAAGGGACGCAAAAATGCGCCACAGCTTTCTGATTCCCACAGTCGCGGCATGCGGGCTCATCTTGACGGCCTGCGCCAAGGAAACCGAGCAGGAAAAGGTCGAACGCACGTTCCAGGAAGTGAACGTCATCGACGAGACCAACCTGAACGACGTGATGTTGAATGCGTCGAATCCGGACGAGGCCGTCACCTATTTCCAGGGCGCCGCCAGCAAGAACCCCGACCGGATCGACCTGCAGCGTGGCCTGGCCATTTCTCTGGTTCGCGCCAAACGCAGCACCGAAGCCGCGGTCGCGTGGAAACGCGTGACCACGATGCCCGGTGCCACCAGCGCCGACAGGGTGGAATATGCGGATGCGCTGGTCCGCAGCGGAAACTGGAAAGATGCCAAGGCAGTCCTTGATTCCGTGCCGCCGACGCACGAGACTTTTAAGCGATACCGCCTCGAAGCCTTGGTCGCCGACGCCAACAAGGATTGGAAACGCGCCGATCATTTCTATGAGACCGCCGTGGGTCTGACGACCCGACCGGCCGGTGTCATGAACAATTGGGGGTATTCCAAACTGAGCCGCGGCCAGTATGCCGAAGCCGAGCGGCTGTTCACCGAGGCCATCCGCCAGGACAAAAACCTGTTCACCGCCAAGAACAATTTGGTCTTGGCCCGAGTCGCACAGGGCAACTATTCCATGCCCGTGATTCCCATGACCCAGGCTGAACGGGCCGAGTTGTTGAACACGATGGCGATCTCGGCCGTCAAGCGCGGCGACGTGAACCTGGCAAAGAACCTGTTCCGCGAGGCCATCGCGACGCACCCGCAGTATTTCGACGAGGCGGTGCGATCGTTGCGCGCACTCGAGGAAGCCTGATAGATGACCATCCCTTCTGCCGCGGCACTGTGGTTCTTGCCCTTTGTCCTGCCCATTTGCCTGTATGTCGCCTTTACCGACATGCGTGAGATGCGCATCAAGAACCACGCGGTCGTCGCCTTGGCGGCCGTGTTCGCGGTGGTGGGCCTGATCGCGGTTCCACCCTGGTCGGGCGATTGGCTGCCCGGAACGCTTGGCCCGCTGTCCTTTTCGCTGCCGGTCTACGCCTGGCAGTTGTATCACCTGATCGTAGTCCTGTTTCTTGGCATCCTGCTGAACGCCGCAGGCGTCATGGGGGCCGGTGACGCCAAATTCTGCGCCGCCGCCGCCCCCTATGTTTGGTTGGGCGACCTTCTGTCGGTTGCCGCCATCCTGATGGCCACGGTCTTGGCAGCGTTCACGACCCACCGACTGGCGAAACATACCGGCCTGCGCCGGTTCGCGCCAGAATGGAAAAGCTGGGACCAGGGCAACAAATTTCCTATGGGTCTGGCGCTTGCCGGGGCTCTGGCCATCTACCTAATTCTCGGCGCCATTTACGGTTCTTAAACCATCTTTCCTGCGCCGCGCCCGCGCCATGGTGCTGCCACAAAGCTGCGCCAGATTTTCCACATCCGCCCCTTAACGGGGGACTACCGTGTGACATTTTGATGGACGAGCAGCGCTCATGAATATGCAGACCACTTCCGTGATGGCCCCCCCTTCCCCGAAAGGGCTGGAGGAAATGCAGCTTCCGCTGGTGATGATGCGGGACATCCTTCTCAAGACCATCTTCCGCAAGAACGTCGACACGGTCACACAGATTTCCCAGGCGGTCTGCTTGCCGGCATCGGTCACGCAGGAACTGGTCGATATCGCCCGCGAACAAAAACTGCTCGAGGCGACCGGCACGCTGAACGCCAACAGCGGAAACGAGATGGGCTATCAACTGACCGATGCCGGCAAGGCGAGGGCGCTGGATGCGCTGAGCCAGTCCGAGTATTTCGGCGCTATGCCCGTGCCGCTGGACGTCTATCGCGAACAGGTCAAGCGCCAGTCGATCCGCAACATCCAAGTCACCCGCGAGCAACTGACCGGCGCCATGGGTCATCTTGTCCTGCCCGACAGCCTGCTGGACCATCTGGGGCCCGCGGTCAGCGCCGGTCGCTCGATCCTGATGTATGGTCCGCCGGGCAACGGTAAGTCCTCAATCTCGAACGGGATTCGCGATGCGTTGGGCGACAATGTTTATGTGCCGCGCGCGATCGAATATGCCGGCCAGGTGATTACCGTCTATGATCCGATCGTGCACAACGCGATCGAAGACGAACCAGACGACCCCAACAGCCTGCGCCGCCGCAAGCGGTTCGACTCGCGCTATGTTAAATGTGAACGCCCCACGGTGATCACCGGCGGTGAACTGTCGCTGAGCATGCTGGACCTGGTCTACAACCCTACGGCACGCACCTATCAGGCGCCGCTGCAGCTGAAATCGACCGGCGGCATCTTCATCGTGGACGACCTTGGCCGCCAGGCCGAGCCGCCGCAGGCCCTGATCAACCGGTGGATCGTTCCGCTGGAAGAAGGCAAGGACATTCTGGGTCTTCAGTCTGGTGAAAAGTTCGAGGTGCCCTTCGACACGCTGGTCATCTTCTCGACCAACTTTCACCCCAACGAGATCTTCGACCAGGCCGCGCTGCGCCGGATCTTCTTCAAGATCAAAATTGACGGCCCGAACCAGGAAAACTTCCTGAAGATCTTTGCCATGGTCGCCCGCAAGCGCGGAATGCCGCTGGACGAGGCCGCCCTGGTGCATCTGTTGAAAGTCAAATACCCGACCATCAACAATGTCTATGCGAACTATCAGCCGATCTTCCTGATCGACCAGATGATCTCGATCTGCGAGTTCGAGGGCATCCCCTATCAGATGAGCCCCGAATTGATCGACCGCGCCTGGGCGAACATGTTCGTCAAGGACGAGAAAATCGTCAAATAAGACGATCCCAAACCGCATTCCGCTTTGACACCGGGCGGGCTAGTCTGCGTCCATGACGCAGACTCCCGCCCGAATAGACGCCTGGTTCTCTGCCAGGGGATGGTCCCTCCACCCGCACCAACAGGCCATGATCGACAGGGCGCAGGCCCCGGCGACGCTGTTGATCGCGCCCACGGGCGGCGGCAAGACGATGGCCGGGTTCCTACCCTCGCTGATCGAACTGGCCGATGGGTATGAGGGGCTGCACACGATCTATGTCTCGCCTCTCAAGGCGCTGGCCGCCGACATCAAACGCAACCTGCGCGGCCCGGCCGACGAGATGGGGTTGCCGATCCGGATCGAAGACCGCACCGGCGACACCACCCCCTCCCAGAAGAAACGCCAGCGCGTGGACCCGCCGCATATTCTGCTGACGACCCCGGAAAGCCTGGCGCTGCTGACGTCCTACGAGGACGCGCCGCGCATGTTCCGGGGCGTCCAGCGCGTGATCGTGGACGAGATACACGCGTTGGCCGACAGCAAGCGGGGCGACCAGTTGATGCTGGCCCTGGCCCGCCTTCAGACGCTGTGTCCCGATCTGCGGCGCGTGGGCCTGTCGGCCACAGTCGAGGACCCGGACGCCATCGCGCGCTTTCTGGCCCGCCACCCCGACCCTTGCAACATCGTTATGGCAGACCCCGGCCCCGACCCCGATATCGCCATGTTGCAAACGGCCGAAATGCCGCCGTGGGCCGGGGGCGGCGCGGCCTATGCCATCCCGGCGGTGCTGGAGCAGGTCCGGCAGCACAAGACGACGCTGATCTTCCACAATACCCGCGCCCAGGCCGAGATCTTCTTTCACAACCTGTGGCTGGCCAATGACGAAGGCCTGCCCATCGGCATCCACCACGGCAGCCTCGACCGGCAACAGCGCGAACGGGTCGAAGCGGCGATGGTCCGTGGAGACCTGCGCGCCATCGTCTGCACCGGCAGCCTCGATCTGGGGATCGACTGGGGCGACGTGGATCTTGTGATCCAGATCGGCGCCCCCAAAAACGTCAAGCGCCTGGTCCAGCGGATCGGGCGGGCCAACCACCGCTACAACGCGCCGTCCAAGGCTCTGCTGGTGCCTGCAAACCGGTTCGAGGTGGTCGAATGTGTTGCCGCGCTGGAGGCCGCGCGCGAACACGACCTGGACGGCGAGCCGCGCGGCTCCGGCCCGCGTGACGTATTGTGCCAACACATCCTGATCGCGGCCTGCGCCGGGCCGTTCGATGCCGATGCCCTGTATGCCGAGGTCACCTCGGCCGGGCCTTATGCCGATCTGTCCCGCGCGGCCTTCGATGCCTGTCTGGAGTTCTGCGCCACCGGTGGCTATGCGCTGCGGGCCTATGACCGCTGGCAGCGCCTGCAAAAGCGCCCCGACGGGATGTGGCAGCTGCGCGACCCTCGCGCGGCGCAACGCATCCGCATGAACCTGGGCACGATCCAGGACAGCGATACCCTGAAGGTCAGGCTGAAGCGCAACCGGGGCGGCAAACCCTTGGGCGAGGTCGAAGAGGCCTTTGCCGCATCGCTGACCCCCGGCGACACCTTCCTGATCGGCGGTCAGATCGTGCGCTATGAAGGACTGCGCGAAACGGTTGTCGAAGTCACGCGCCGTGCGGACAAAAAGCCCAAGGTCGCCACCTTCTCAGGCACCAAGTTCGCCACCTCGACTCAGCTGAGCGATCGCATCCTGCGGATGTTCACACAGCCCGACTGGCCGCAACTGCCCGAACATACGGGTGAATGGCTGGATCTGCAGCGTCGGATGTCGCGGCTGCCCGAGCGTGACCGGCTGTTGATCGAGAGCTTTCCAAATGACGGCCGCGAAAACCTGTGCGTTTACGGCTTTGCCGGACGCAACGCACAACAGACGCTGGGCCTGCTGCTGACCAAACGGATGGAGGAAACCGGGCTGGCCCCGCTGGGCTTTGTCGCGACCGACTATGCCACGCTGATCTGGGGCCTGGACGCGGTGAACGACCCCAGCCCCCTGTTCCAGATCGAGGCCCTACGCGACGGGTTGGACAACTGGCTGGCGGGCAATGCGGTGATGAAGCGGACCTTCCGCGCCTCGGCCACCATCGCCGGGTTGATCGAGCGCAATACAGGTGGCCAACGCAAAAGCGGGCGGCAGGCGACCTTTTCGTCGGACATCCTGTACGACACGCTGCTGAAATACGACCCCGACCACCTGCTGATGCAGATCACCCGCGAAGAAGCCATGCGCGGGCTGGTCGATTTCGGACGGATCGAGGCGATGATCGCGCGCATCGGCGACCGGATCGACCTGGTCCGGCTGGATCGGGTGTCACCGCTGGCGGCGCCGTTGCTGCTCGAGGTGGGAAAGGTTCCGGTCAAGGGCGCGGCCGAAGAACGGCTTCTGGCCGAAGAAAGCGCCCGCCTGCTGGCGGCCGCGGGTCTGTCGCCGGACTGAGAATCAGGTTGAAAATACGCGCGGATCAGGCAAGGACCGGACCATGAACAGCCTCGCGTTCTCGTTTTCCGGCGTGCGCCTGCACGCCCTCGGCTCGGGTGCCTTGTGGTGGCCCGATCATGACCTGCTGTGCGTGTCGGACCTGCATCTGGGGAAATCGGCCCGCATGGCACGACGGGGCGGCCCTGCTCTGCCCCCCTATGACACCCGCGACACGCTGGCGCGCCTGACCGCGGACCTGGAGCGGACCGGGGCCAAGACCGTGATCTGCCTTGGAGACAGCTTCGACGACATTGAGGCCGCTGATACGCTGGATGAGGCGGACCGTCTGCGGATCTCGACCCTGCAGGCCGGCCGCCTGTGGATCTGGATCGAGGGCAATCACGATCCGGGGCCCGTGTCCCTGAGCGGCGCCCACCTGGCCGAGTGGCGCCGCGCGCCGCTGGTATTTCGCCACATCGCCCAAAACGATGCGCAGGGCGAAGTCTCGGGTCACTATCACCCCAAGGTGCGGCTGCGGGCCCGGGGCCGTTTGATCACACGTCCGGCGTTTCTCTTCGACGATCAGCGGCTGATTCTTCCGGCCTATGGCACCTATACCGGAGGGCTGCGCAGCAGTGATACCGCTTTGTCCGGCTTGATGGGGCCCGAGGCGCGCGCGATCCTGACCGGGGTGCAGCCGCGCCTCACCGCCATGACGCGGTGACCGGTCAGACCAGACCGGCTTCTTCCAGATTCGGTTTGTATTTCCGGCTGACCGGGACAAGATCGCCATTGCAAAGGCGCAGGAACAGCTTGCCACCGGCTTTCTCGACACCCTCGACCGCCGCCTCGGTCACCCAATGAGACCTGTGCGCACAATGGCCGATGACCGGGTCCATTTCGTCCATGGCATCGCTCAGGCGAAGACGCACGGTGTAGACCCCCTGCGTCGTCACGACGTCGACGTGGTGACCCCGAGCGCTGAGCCGAACAATGTCGCCCGAGAAATCCTCGGGCAGGCGCCGAACCAGACGCGGGCATTCCATGGGCCGCTGCTCGGCAGAGTCATTCCTGATGCTTTTGGACGCCAGAACAAGGCCTGTTCCCAACAACACCCCATAGGCACCGACCGCGCCGAATCCCGGAGACTGGTAGCCGCAAGCCGTAAAAAGGAGCACGGTGAAGGCCCAGAACACCGGCGTAAAAAACAAAATGATCATCAGCGCGACGGCATAGTCGCGCGTCGTCATTCCCAAATGCCCAAAACGTCGCAAGGCGAATTTTCGCCCACTTCTGACCGCCAGAATCGCCAGAGCCATGAGTCCGGTCCAAAACGCCAACCGCAGAGGGTAGGACAATTCCAGTTCGTTGAACGGATTGACCGAGTAGGCCAACAACGGAACAAAGACAAAACCAGCCACAAGCCGTTGCGGCGTGCACTCGGCCCCGATACCGCGCAACATCGACGTCATTCCAACTCACCACCCCACCCCGATCCCACACCGTTCAGGCCAGGGCTGCCGGGCGCCTTCACCTTTCAACACTCTGATAAGATGGAATTATCATGAAAACGACCGGCATCCAATACGATCGGTCGCCAGTAAACTATTCGTGTGCAATCCGAGCAGTCAGGCTGGCCGGCCATTGCGTCCAGCCGGTTGCCAGGTTGCGGCCATGCTCTGGCCGCAACCTGTGGTCATGCGGTCAGACCTTCGGGCTCGGGCAGACCATTTTCCCGGCAGCAGGCCGTCAGGGTATTCGCCAGCAGGCAGGCGATCGTCATCGGTCCGACACCGCCCGGAACGGGGGTAATCGCACCTGCCCGTTCGGCCGCACTTGCATAGTCTACATCCCCGACCAGCTTGGTCTTGCCATCGCGCTCGATCCTGTTGATGCCCACGTCGATCACAGTTGCGCCCTCCTTGATCCAGTCTCCGGGCACCATCTCGGGGCGGCCCACGGCGGCCACGACGATATCGGCACTGCGCACCACGTCGGGCAGGTTCTTGGTGCGGCTGTGCGCGATGGTCACGGTGCAGCTATCGCCCAGCAGCAGTTGCGCCATCGGCTTGCCCACGATGTTCGACCGGCCGATCACCACCGCATCCAAGCCGGACAGCGAGCCATGATGATCCCGCAGCATCATGAGGCAGCCCAGCGGGGTGCAGGGCACCATGGCCTTCTGCCCGGTGGCCAGCAGGCCCACGTTCGAGATGTGGAACCCATCCACATCCTTGGCGGGGTTGATCGCATTGATAACCAGGTCTTCATTCAGATGCTTGGGCAACGGCAACTGCACCAGGATACCATGCACCGCCGGATCGTTGTTCAGCTTGTCGATCAACGCCAGCAGGTCCTGTTCGGAGGTATCGGCGTCCAGCTTGTGCTCGTACGAGTTCATGCCGACCTCGACGGTCTGCTTGCCCTTCGAGCGGACATAGACTTGGCTGGCGGGGTCCTCGCCCACCAGCACCACGGCCAGACCGGGCGTGATGCCGTGTTCCTCTTTCAGCTTCGCGACCTTGTCGGCCACCTGCGCGCGCACCTTTGTTGCAAACGCCTTGCCGTCGATAACTTGGGCTACCATCCCTCGATCCCTTCTGTTCAAACACCGGGCCGGGCGCATGCGGCGCCCGGTTCGTTCAACTCGGGCCGAGCACACGCTCTTCGCGCGCGATCGACCAATCTATCAGGATGCGCCACAGCCTTTCGGCAAGATCGGGGTCCAGGCCCAAATCGACCGAGTTCGAACGCACCTTTTGCACCACGTCTTCGACACGCTCAGGGATTCGGGCCGGAAGGCCCTCGCCCGGCTTCAGCTCGGACGCGCGGTCGATATAGGTTGCGCGCGTCACCAGCAACTCGATCAGCTGACGGTCCAGCTTGTCGATCTGATTCCGCAGTTCCTGCATGGTTCTACAGTCCTGCGGCGGTGTCAGAGTGGACATCGCAATCTCCTCATGGCCCGGGGATTCCCCGGACCACGAGATGTCTTATTCGGCGGCTTAGAACAAGCCCTCGATCTGGCCTGCGTCATTGAGTCGGATCGTCTCGGCCGCCGGTTTGCGGGGCAGGCCGGGCATGGTCATGATCTCTCCGCACACCACCACGATAAAGCCAGCACCGGCGCTCAGGCGTACTTCGCGCACCGGAACCGAATGACCGGTGGGTGCCCCGCGCAACGCCGGATCGGTCGAGAAGGAATACTGGGTCTTGGCCATGCAGACCGGAAGGTTGCCGTATCCGGCGGCTTCCCATTCCTTCAGCTGGTTGCGGATCTTGGCATCGGCCAGCACCTCGTCGGCGCGGTAGATACGCTTGGCTATGGTCTCGATCTTTTCGAACAGCGGCATCTCGTCGGGGTAGATCGGCGCAAAATTCGCGGTGCCGGCATCAGCCAGTTCCACGACCTTGCGGGCCAGATCCTCGGACCCTTCCGAGCCCAGCTCCCAATGGCGCGACAGAACCGCCTCAACCCCATGCTCGGCGCAATAATCCTTGACCGCCTGAACCTCGGCATCGGTATCGGTGACGAAGTGGTTGATCGCGACGACGACCGGCACACCGAAGGATTTCACGTTCTCGATGTGGCGGCCCAGGTTGGCACAGCCCGACTGTACAGCCGCGACGTTTTCGGCGCCCAGATCGGCCTTGGCCACGCCGCCATTCATCTTCATCGCACGCACCGTGGCCACGATCACCACCGCCGACGGCGCGATGCCCGCCTTGCGGCACTTGATGTTCATGAACTTCTCGGCGCCCAGATCGGCCCCGAAACCGGCCTCGGTCACGACATAGTCGGCCACCTTCAGCGCGGTCTTGGTTGCAATGACCGAGTTGCAGCCATGCGCGATGTTGGCGAACGGGCCGCCATGCACGAAGGCCGGATTGTTTTCCAGCGTCTGCACCAGGTTGGGCTGCATCGCGTCCTTCAGCAGAACGGTCATCGCGCCCTCGGCCTTGATGTCGCGGCAATAGACCGGCGACTTGTCGCGGCGATAGGCCACAATGATGTCGCCCAGACGCTTTTCCAGATCCTTCAGGTCGTTGGCCAGGCACAGAATCGCCATCACCTCTGAGGCCACGGTGATGTCGAACCCACCTTCGCGCGGGAAGCCATTGGCCACACCACCCAACGAGCAGGTGATCTGGCGCAGGGCGCGGTCGTTCATGTCGACCACGCGGCGCCAGGCAACGCGGCGCACGTCGATTTCCTGCTCGTTGCCCCAATAGATGTGGTTGTCGATCATCGCCGACAGCAGCGAGTGCGCCGAGGTGATCGCGTGGAAGTCGCCCGTGAAATGCAGGTTCATCTCTTCCATCGGAACGACCTGCGCATAGCCGCCGCCCGCAGCGCCGCCCTTCATGCCGAAGTTCGGGCCCAGCGAGGCCTCGCGGATGCAGATCATCGCATTCTTGCCGATGCGGTTCAGGCCGTCGCCCAGACCGACGGTGGTGGTGGTCTTGCCCTCGCCCGCCGGGGTCGGGTTGATCGCGGTCACCAGGATCAGCTTGCCGTCCTCGCGGTCCTGAACCGAGTTGATGAAGCTCTGGCTGACCTTTGCCTTGTCGTGGCCATAGGGCAGCAGATCGTCGCTGGAGATGCCCAGCTTGGCCCCGATCTCCTGGATCGGCAGCTTTTTCGCCTCTCTCGCGATTTCAATGTCGGATTTGTAGCTCATTGGGCAAGGTCCCTGATTGAATTCCGTGCAAAACCGACGCCAAGCGCCGGTGCTGTTCAACCCATACCGTCGTGCTCTGCGGGAATGGATGTGGATTCCGACATTTTCGAGCCGCGAAACGGCGTTGTCACCGTTCAGCGGTTTCGAATGGGAAACGCTTGCGCGTCAGGGCGACCAGGGGCGCTGATCGGGAACAAACAGGGTCAGGGTGTCGCCCAGCGTCACGGCCCCCGGTCGTTCGACCCAGGCCGTCGCCCCGCGCCGCCCTTGTGCGGCTGGCTTAAACCCAGCGCCATGGCCGGGCGCGTCAGCCTCGATCTCGCGGCCAGGCAGCACGCAGGGGCGGTTTTCCATGTCGATGGTCAGTGTCATCCCGCCGCTGGCCTGCAGGCGAGAGGATGGCGGGACATGGGTAAAATCCGGAATCCCCTGCACAACGACGCTGGCCCCCAGCAGGCCCGGATCCAGGCTGTCAATACCCATTTCGTCGGCGATATCGGCCAGTTCCTCGGCCGACAGGATCGTCAGCTGGCGCACGTTGCGGATCTCCGTGCCCCGTGGATACAGATTGCTGACCCGCACGCAGGAAGGGCGGTTCAGCCCTTGGTGGCGCGCACCGCTGTCGCCCGCAAAATCAAGGTCCAGCCGGTCTACCGAGCGGGCACGCAGAGAGTCCCCGGCCGGGACATGCCCCAGCCAGACGACCGTAGCCTTGAAATCGGTTTCGCGCAAAACGGGCATGGGAGTTTCCTTGTCTGTCGGTTTATCCGTCGCAGCCTGCGTCCCATTGCAGGAAAGGCAAGAAAAAACCCGGCGCGTGGGCCGGGTTTTTTGCGTCAGGCAGTGGGTTCGGGCTCCATCCCGCCCTCGGGCGGAGATTTCTTGGGCTTGGTCTTCGGAATTGCCGTCACGCTGGCCGCGCCACCCTGATCGGGTGTACCGCTTTCGTCATCGCCTGCGTGCGGTGGCTCGCCCTTCATCACCCGCTTGATCTCGTCTCCGGTCAGGGTTTCGTATTCCAGAAGGCCCTGCGCCAGACGCTCCCATTCCTCGTGATGGTCGGTCAGGATCTGGTGCGCGCGCTCATATCCCTGCTGGATCAGGCGCTTGACCTCTTCCTCGATCAACTCCTTGGTGTGGGCCGAAACCGAGAACCCCGCGGTATTGCCCTGATAGCCCTCATGCGCCTCGGCATAGTCGATATTGCCGACCTTGTCGGACATGCCCCAGCGCATCACCATGGCCCGCGCCAGCTGGCTGGCCTGCATGATGTCGCCGGCCGGGCCGTTCGAGACGTGATCCTCGCCGTATTTGATGACTTCGGCGGCCTTGCCCGCCATGGTCATGGCCAGCTTCTGCTCGCACTCGTCTTTGTGATAGTTCAGCTGGTCCATCTCGGGCAGGCTGACCACCATGCCCAGCGCACCGCCGCGCGGAATGATCGTGGCCTTGTAGACCGGATCGCACAGCGGCAGGGTCATGCCGACAACGGCATGGCCGGCCTCGTGATAGGCGGTCTTTTCCTTCTGGTCCTGAGTCAACACCATCGAGCGGCGCTCGGCCCCCATCATCACCTTGTCCTTGGCGTTCTCGAAATCCTCCATGGTCACGAAACGCCGACCGACCCGCGCGGCCATCAAAGCCGCCTCGTTCACCAGGTTGGCAAGATCGGCGCCCGAGAACCCGGGTGTGCCGCGCGCGATGATGCGCAGATCGACATCCGGGCCAAGCGGCGTCTTGCGGGCATGCACCGCAAGGATCTTCTCGCGTCCTTTAATATCGGGATTGCCGACGGTCACCTGACGGTCGAACCGACCGGGGCGCAGTAGCGCCGGGTCCAGCACGTCCTTGCGGTTGGTTGCTGCCAGGATGATGACGCCTTCGTTGGCCTCGAACCCGTCCATCTCGACCAGCAGCTGGTTCAGCGTCTGTTCGCGTTCGTCGTTGCCACCGCCGTAACCGGCGCCACGGTGGCGACCCACGGCGTCGATCTCGTCGATGAAGACGATGCAAGGCGCATTCTTCTTGGCCTGTTCGAACATGTCGCGCACACGGGATGCACCGACACCCACGAACATCTCGACGAAGTCCGAACCCGAGATGGTGAAGAACGGCACGCCGGCCTCACCCGCAATCGCCCGGGCCAGCAGCGTCTTACCGGTACCCGGAGGGCCGACCAGCAGCGCGCCTTTGGGGATCTTGCCGCCAAGGCGCGAGAATTTCTGCGGGTTGCGCAGGAACTCGACGATCTCTTCCAGTTCTTCCTTGGCCTCGTCGATGCCCGCCACATCGTCAAAGGTCACGCGGCCATGCTTTTCGGTCAGCATCTTGGCCTTGGACTTGCCAAAGCCCATGGCACCGCCTTTGCCGCCACCCTGCATCCGGTTCATGAAATAGACCCAGACACCGATCAACAGCAGGAAGGGAAGCAGCGTGATCAGGAACGACTGGAAACCCGATTGCTGTTGCTTCTCTGCCCGAACCGGGATGTCTTTCTCGATCAGCAGCTTGGTGACCTCGGCATCACCGGGTTTGATCGTGACATAGTTGCCGCCGGACCCCGTGGTATAGCGGATCTGTTCCCCGTCCAGCGTCACGTTCTTGACGTCGCCCGCTTCGACGGCGCTGACGAAATCGGAATAGGTGCGTTCGTTGCTCTGAAGCGTTCCACCTGGACCGCTGAACAGGTTGAACAATGCAAGGATCAGCAGGAACAGAACGACCCAGAAGGCGATGTTGCGCGCGTTGCCCAAGAAATATCTCCCAAAAGACTTCGGCAGATCACAACCTGCCGTGTTGACCCTTAAAATAGAGATGATTGGCGCAGGTTCAATGCGATAAAAACGCGGCCTGAACCTGGGCCCGCGCGGGGACGATTTCAGCCATCCAGCCATTGGCCAGACCAGCCAGCGGCGCCGACAGCAGGTGATCGCCCCGCCAGACCGCGGGCGTCGAACTCAGCACGACCCGCGGCAATCCCTCGGCGCGCCAGTCCGGTAACTGTCTCAGTCCAACCTCTCCCAGCGCGCGCGTCTCGGCGCCGTCGGTGTCCGGCCCGCGCAGAATCCAGCGCCCATCCCAGAGGTCGCCCGGCCTGGCAACCTTCCCGAACACGGCGTTCAGCTCTCGGCAAATCCACGCAAATTTCCCGGACGGAACGATCTGGCATCCTCCGATCACAGCGGCTTGCCCTGCCGCAATCGCGGCCATCGCGCGCGCGACCGTGGCCTGACGCGGAGGGTAGTCTTCCCCCGCGATCCAACGCACGAACCCCACGACCAGCCGTCGCTGAACTTCTGGCGGAGCGGCGGCGAAGCCCGCCCGGTCCAACTGGATACTACCCGCGTGCTGGGTCGCGATGCTCTGGGCCATTTCCCGCGCATATCGTTGCAAGGCTTGATCTGCCCGTCCCATGTTTTCAGCGACGCGCGCCAGAGTTTCGGCAGTGATCCCCAGTTCGGACAAGCCCGCCAGCGCCTGCCGGGCCTTGATCCGGTCGAACCGACGGTCCTGATTCGAAGGGTCCTCTGCCCAGCCGACCCCTTCCGTGTCCAGATAGGCGCGCAGATCGGCACGGGTGGCAAACAGCAAGGGCCGATACAGGGTGACGCCTCCCATGTCCCGCATCACGGGCATGGCCGACAGGCCGGTAACGCCAGCCGCGCGGGCAAGGCGCATCAGAACGGTTTCAGCCTGATCATCCGCCGTGTGCCCCAGGGCGATGGCCGCTATGCCCCGTTCCGCCGCCCAACCGCGCAGCAATTGATACCGCGCCCGCCGGGCCTGATCCTGCAGGTTGCCTGACCCGTCCCAATCCCTCCATTCCAGGATCGTGTGCGGGATATTCATCTGTTCGCACAGCGCAGCCACCCGGGCCGCTTCATCCCCGGCCTCGGGACGCAAGCCGTGGTCCACCGTGGCCGCGAACAGGCGGATGCCCTCACCCCCTGCGACGCGCGCCAGCAAATGTAACAGGGCGGTTGAATCGCAGCCGCCCGAAACCGCGACTCCCAGCCGAGGCGGCAAGGGGCTGGGCAGCCGCGTCCGAAGCCCGGAAAGAAGGCTCTCGGTGTCGCGGGTCAAGAGCAGTCCAGCGACGCCATTTCCTGCGACGCCGCGGAAACGAAACCCGAATCGGGAAAGCGCACCGAAACCTCGCCCAAGGTTATGCAGGCCTGTTCGACCTGTCCCAGACGGCCCAGCGCAGCGCCCAGTTCGTACAGGGCCTCGGGGGCTACGGGACCCTCGGATTCGACGGTAAAACTTGCCAGAAACGCCCGCGCGGCTTCACGCGTGTCCCCCAGCCCTTCCAACGCCTGACCGCGGCGCAGATTGGCCTCGGCGGCCAGCGGGCTGCCAGGATACTTGGCGTCGAATTGCGCCAGCAGGTCGGCGGCCGTCTGGAAATCACCATCGGCCAGGGCCTGCGCCGCCTCGTCGAAATCGGCCTGCTCGCCCACGGCAAGCTCGACCTGGCCGGCACCCTCTGCGATGTCCGGCGCCGGTGGGGTGACGATCGTCGCGGCGTCCTCGCCGCCAAGGGGCGCGGTCGGCTCGCCGCTGAACTCACAGCCCGGCTCCAGCTCGCAAAGCCGAAACTCGAGATCACCGATCCGGTTGGTGCCGTCGCTCACGATGTTCTGGATACGCTGGTTCAACTGCTCGGTCTGGCGGGTCAGCCGCTGCAATTCGGCCTCAATCGCATCAACCCGTTCCAGGATCGAGCTGCCGGACAGGTTCGGCGCGGGCGCGCCGGTGGTCGAAAACTCGCGCTTGAGCCGCTGGATTTCGACATGCAGCACGGTCAACTCCTGCCGGATATCCGCCAGGGTCTGCTGATCCTGCGCCTGCGCCCCGGTGGCGACGGTCAGGGCCGCCGCCAGCACCAAACCTGCAACCTTCATACCGTCACCCCGCGGTCGAACCGGTCAGCACCGTCACCGCGCGGCGGTTCTTGGAGTAGCATTCCTCGGTGCTGCAAATCTCGATCGGGCGCTCTTTGCCATAACTGATGGTCTGCAGGCGGTTCCCGGCCACCCCGCGCGAAATCAGAAACTCGCGCGCGGCATTGGCCCGGCGGGCGCCCAGCGCCAGGTTGTATTCCCGCGTGCCCTGTTCGTCGGCATGGCCTTCGATGGTGGCGGTATAGTCGGTATTGGCCAGCAGCCAATCGGCCTGGCCCTGCAGAATGGTCTGTGCCTCAGGCGACAGCGTGGACTGATCGACCGCGAACAGAACCCGGTCACCGACCGCCTGCTGGAAATAGGCCGGCGAGCGCGGATCACTGGCCGAACCCGGCACCAGCGCCCCGGCCCCGCCTGCCCCGCCCAGGGCCGACGGATCATTGTTGGTACAGGCGGTCACCAGCGCCAGCGCGCCCAGTGCCGCGATCTTGCTCAATACGTTCATTTCAATCGCCTCTGGTTCCATTTTGTTGTTTGACGCCTGTCTATCACAGCCAAGGTACCTTGTGAACGTCGGCATCATTGACGATCAGTTCATTTCAACAACGGCCCCCATGACGGATCGCTGCCCCCGTCCGGTGTGCGGACCGGGCGTAGGTTGCGCCCCGAGATGTCGACCGAATACAGCGTAGACCGCCCGCTGGCCCCCTGTGTTTCGCGGGTGAACATGATGACCCTGCCATTGGGCGACCAGGTCGGACCTTCATCCAGGAACGAGGCGGTCAGCAGACGCTCTTCGCTGCCGTCCACGCGCATCACGCCGATGTGGAAGCGGCCCTTGTTCTGCTTGGTGAAGGCAATCAGATCGCCCCGCGGCGACCAGACCGGTGTGCCATAGCGGCCCTGGCCAAAGCTGATGCGGGTCGCCTCGCCGCCATTGGCGGGCATCACATACAACTGAGGCTGGCCCGACCGATCACTTTCAAAGACGATCCGCGAACCGTCCGGCGAATAGCTTGGTGCGGTTTCGATGGCAGGCGTATTGGTCAGGCGTACGCTCTGCCCCGAGGCCAGATCCATCTTCCACAGGTCGGTATTGCCGCCCTGGGTAAGCGAATAGACGATCGAGCGACCGTCGGGCGAGAACCGCGGCGAAAAGCTCATGGTGCCGTCCTGCGTTTTCAGCTCCTGCTTTTTCACCCGGCCCACATCCAGCAGATAGATGCGCGGGCGGCCGCTTTCATAGCTGGTGTACAGCAGCCGGTCGCCCGCCGGTGAAAAGCGCGGCGCCAGAACGATGGCGGCACTGTCGGTCAGGTACTGCACATTGGCGCCGTCGTAGTCCATGATGGCCAACCGTTTGCGCCGCTGATCCTTGGGGCCGCTTTCCGACACATAGGCGACGCGGCTGTCGAAATAGCCACCCTCGCCCGTGATGCGGCTATAGACCTGATCGGCCACCTTGTGCGCCATCCGCCGCCATCCATCGATCGGGCCCGAAAACTGCAACCCGTTGCCCAGTTCCTGCCCCGAAAACACGTCCCACACCCGGAACCGCACCGTCAGGGTATTGCCCGAGAGGTTCACCGCGCCGGTCACCAGCGCGTCGGCGTTGATCGCCTTCCAGTCAGCGAACTGGATCGGGGCCTCGAAACTGCTGACCTGGCTGATGAAGGCCTCGGGCGCGATTTCGCGGAACAGGCCGGTGCCGGTCAGATCGGTGGCGACCACGCGGCTGATGTCGGTGGCATATTGCGTGGCGGCCGGGGTATCGGGCACGAAGTTCGGCACAGCGAAGGGCATCGGTTCGATGATGCCTTGATCCAGCTCCAGCCTCAGCGGCCCTGTCTGGGCAGACGCCGGGGCCGACAGCAAGGTCAGGCCGACAAGGAGGCTGGTCAGTAGTTTCATCATTTGATCCGCATCCTCTCGGGATTGAAGGTGATCTCAATATCCTTCCAATGCGCGTATTTGTCAGCAGGAAGGTCGTATCCTTTGGCACCACAGCGCAAAATCGCGCGTCGGGCGGCCTCGTATGCCTGTTTCGCGGCGCCCGCCGACCCGCCCGAGCTGTCCAGCATCCGCAGGCTGCCCGCAACGATCGTGCCGTCGCGGTTCAGCGAAAAGCCGACCACGACGACGGTTTGCAGGGCGTCGGTCGAGAGGGACCCCACGTTCCAGCACCGCGAAACGGCCAGACGCATCGCGTCTTTCTCGCCGCTTGTCAGGGGCGGGCCGGCCGGTTCCTCGGCGGCACCCAGCGCCTCGGCCAGGGCATCGTTGATGGCGGCCTGATCCTGTGGGGCCGGCTCGGATGGTGTATTGGTCTCGGCCACCTCGGGCTGAGCGGTTGGTTGCGGCCGGCTGGGCCGGACCCGCGGGCGCGGCGAACGTTGGGGCGACAGGTCCTTGCCTTGTTCCGCTTCGGTCACGATCTGGTCGGTCGCCTCTTCAGGGGCGGTCTGATCCTGTTGTTCTTGCTGGGTCTCGGCGCCCTCATCCAATGAAACGGCCGGTGTTTCGATGTCATCGGGCTTGGCATCCGGCGGTGGCGGCGCGATGGGTTCCGGCGCGATCTTGTCGGCGGGGCGCGGCTGAGACTCGGGCAAGGCGGGCAAAACGGCCACCTCGGGTTCGGGCTCCGCCAGAACCGGGGGCTGTTCGATGATTTCCGGCTCGGGCGGTGCCTCGACGGGGACGGGCTGAGGCTCGGGGTCTGGTTCCGGCGGAGTCACGGTTTCGGGTCGCGGTGGTTCCTCATCAACCGGCTCAGGGAGCTGAGGCGCCGGGGGTTCTGCGTCCGGAGTTTCAAGCCCACCAGGCGCCACCGCCACCGCCGGAGCCTCCCGCTGTGCAGTCAGCGCCGCGAATTGCTCGGCCGAGATCACCGACACCTCCTGCACGGCCATCGGCAGGGGCTCGGAGCGGAAGGTGCCGCCGAACAAGGCCCAGCCGATCAGGGTGACGTGGGCAATCGCCGAAATCTTGGTGCCGGTATCCACCGCGCGGCCTCACTCTTGGCCTTCGTCCAGCGACGGTCCGCCGGTGTCGGTGACCAGGCCCACATTGGAAAAGCCCCCCGCGTTCAACGCGCCCATGACCTGCATGACCTGCGCATAAGGGATCGAGCCGTCGGCCCGTAGAAACACGCGGTCGCTGCTTCGCTCGGCCGCGATGGCGCGCAATTTGCCGACCAGTTCGTCACGCGCGACGTCCGTGGTCTGAATCTGCACCCGTCCATCCGCTGTCATGGTCACGGTCAGCGGTTCCTCGTTGTCGCCGGGCAAGGCGCTGGCCGCCGTCTTGGGCAGGTCGACCGGAACACCCACCGTCATCAGTGGGGCGGCAACCATGAAGATGATCAGCAGCACCAGCATCACGTCCACGAAGGGGGTGACGTTGATCTCGGCCATCGGCTGGGCACGGCCGCGGCGGCGTCCGCGGCGACGCCCGTTGCCGCCCGACGATTGCTGCATCGCCGCGCCCATGTCAGCTGTCCAACTGGCGTGACAGGATGGTCGCGAATTCGTCGGCGAATGCCTCGTATCCGCCGACGATGTGGTCGCTGTCCGCGCTCAGCTTGTTGTAGAAGATCACTGCCGGAATCGCCGCCAGCAGGCCCAAACCGGTGGCCAACAGCGCCTCGGCGATGCCCGGCGCCACGACGGCCAGATTGGTGTTCTGCTGCTCGGCGATTTCGATGAAGGCGTTCATGATGCCCCAGACCGTGCCGAACAGCCCGATGAAGGGCGCGGTGGACCCCACCGTGGCCAGGATCGGCAGGCCCTTGTTCAGCTTTTCGGCCTCTTTCGCTATGGCCACGTCCATCGACCGGTCGATACGGGCCGTGGCCCCCGCGATCAGCCCGCCGTCGTTGCGATGCGACCTGCGCCATTCGATCATCCCGGCCGCGAAGATCTTTTCCGATGCGCCATCGGGCTGCGGTCCGATCTGCTCGAACAGTTCGTCCAGCGGATTGCCCGACCAGAAGGCCTGATCGAATGCCTCCGCCTCGCGCCGGGCCGCGCGATAGTTGATCAGCCGTTGAATGATGATCGACCACGACCAGAAGGATGCGACGACCAGCATCAGCATCACGACTTTGACGATGAATGTCGCGCGGGCAAACAGCCCCCACATGGAGAAATCGATCTCCTGCGCAAGCGCCAGCGTTTCAGCTTCCATGAACCTGCTCTTTGTTTTGCCTGACGGCCGTTGTTTGGCCTTGTTTTACCGAACGCTAGCGCAGTTGCGTGCAAAATGCCATCAGAACCGCCGGGCCTGAGCAAATTGTTACATCAATGCGCGAATCTCTGCCGGCAACCGGATCGGCTTGCCGTCCTTGTTGATGCAAACGGCGGTGACGGTGGCGCGGAAGATCTCGGTGTCACCCCGACGGATCAGCTGTGCCATGGTCAGACGCACGCCCGAGATCGCGACGACCTCGGTCTCGACGATCAACTCGTCGTCGAACCTGGCCGAGGCAAGATAGTCGGCCTCGACGCGCCGCACGACCCAGACGACACCCGCCTCACGCATTGCGTTCTGGTCATTGCCCAGATTCCGGACCCAATCCGACCGGGCGCGCTCGATATAGCGCAGGTAGTTGGCGTGATAGACGACGCCTCCCATGTCGGTGTCCTCGTAATAGACGCGAATGGGAAAGACGTGTTTCATTGCGGACGCTCCATCCGGGCGAACAGGCGCAGCGCGTGCGAAGGGTCCTGCGCCACCGCCGGCAGAACCGGATCATAGGCGGCGCGGATCAGCCCGGCAATGTCGGGCCGAAGGATCGTCGTCTCGCCCGCTACGGCCAGGGGCGAGCGGTCGCGGAACGCCGTGTCGGACCACAGCAAAATGGTCTGAACGACCTGCGACAGGGCCAGGGTTTCAGCCGGCACCTTCGACAACTCGCGATCCATCCGTAGAAAGACGAAAGCCGCTCGGATCGCACCGTCTTCGTCGAAGCGGAAAATCCGGTACTGGTTCGCCCCGGCGCCCTCCAGCCGCGCAACCAGCGGGACAAGATCGGGTATCAGACGATCCAGGTCTGGAACCTCGGGCAACTCGCTCCACTCGCGAAAGAAGAACACCATGCAGTTCGCGCCCAGTTCGGGGTCGGTCTCCGCCATCTTGTGATCGGCCAGCGCAACCACCGCCTCGAACGCGCCTTTGACCGTGGCCAGGGTTTCATCCTCGACCCCGAACACGACAGGCACGATCGGACGGCCCCAGCGCGCAAACAGGAACGCGCCATCGGATCGGGTAAACAGCGCCTGGATCTCTTCGGGTGTCACGCCCTGCCCTTCGTCTTTTGAAAATTCTCTCGCCCCAGCCTTAAAGTCTGAGGCCGGCGGCTTCAACCAAACAGGTCGCTCTGCCCCTTAGGCGCGGCCATGCCCAGATGCGTCCAGGCCTTCTGTGCCAGCATCCGGCCGCGCGGCGTGCGCTGGATCAAGCCCTGTTGCAAAAGATAGGGCTCGATCACTTCTTCCAGCGAGTCGCGGCTTTCCGAAAGGGCGGCCGACAAGGTCTCGATCCCCACCGGGCCACCGCCATAATTCTCGGCGATCAGTTTCAGATAGCGGCGGTCGGCCCCGTCCAGACCCAGATTGTCGACGCCCAGCCGCGTCAGCGCGCCATCGGCCAGCTCGCGTGTGATGCGACCGTCGCCTTCGACAATGGCGAAATCCACGACCCGCCGCAGCAGCCGTCCGGCGATACGGGGGGTGCCCCGCGACCGGCGCGCGATCTCGCGGGCTCCGTCGTCATCGGCCGGCGCGCCCAGCTTGCGGGCGTTGCGGGTGACGATCTCGTGCAGCTCGTCCACGGTGTAGAATTGCAGCCGGGTGGGAATACCGAACCGGTCGCGCAGCGGGGTGGTCAGCAGGCCCATCCGCGTGGTCGCCCCGACCAGGGTAAAGGGCTGCAGCTCGATCCGCACGGTGCGGGCCGCGGGGCCCTCGCCGATCACCAGATCCAGCTCGAAATCCTCCATCGCCGGGTACAACACCTCTTCCACCGCCGGATTCAGGCGGTGAATCTCGTCGATGAACAGCACGTCGCGCTCTTCGAGATTGGTCAGGATCGCCGCAAGATCCCCGGCCTTGGCCAGAACCGGCCCCGAGGTCATGCGGAAGTTCACCCCAAGTTCGCGCGCCATGATCTGCGCCAGCGTCGTCTTGCCCAAGCCCGGAGGGCCGTGGAACAGCGTGTGGTCCATCGCCTCGTTCCGCTGGCGGGCCGACTGGATGAAGATGCGCAGATTGGCCCGCGCCTCGGCCTGGCCGATGAATTCGTCCAGCCCCTGCGGGCGCAAGGCGCGGTCGTTGTCCTCGGGCAGAGGCTGCGGGCGCAGGGTCGGGTCGGCATCAACCATTCATTCAGCCTTTCGGAGCCAGCAGTTTCAACGCCGCGCGGATCAATTCGGCCTCACCGGCATCGGGCAGGTTGGCGGCGGCCTCAGCCACGGCAGAGGCGGCCTCGGACGGGCCATACCCCAGGTTCGACAGCGCCGACAAAGCACCCGCCGACGCCGCACCCGCGCCGGGTTTCGGGGACCGCACGGGGGCCGGCGCCGGGTCTGCGGGTTCAACCACCTCGGCCACGGGGCCGTCCATTGCCTCGGTCACCGTGCCGCCCATCGCCATGACGCCGGGCGCCTTGTCTTTCAGGTCCAGCACGATGCGCTGCGCGGTCTTAGGCCCGACACCCTTGGCCGCCTTTACCGCGCCCCAATCGCCTAGCGCGATGGCCCGGCTGACCCCGTCCGGCCCCAGCGCCCCCAGAATGGCCAGCGACACCTTGGCCCCCACTCCCTGAACCGAGCAGAGCAGCCGGTGCCATTCTTTCTCGACCAGTGACAGAAAGCCGTAAAGCTGCATCAGGTCCTCGCGCACCACCAGATCGGTGTACAGCGAGACCGCCTCGCCCACCCCGGGCAGGGCCGCCATGGTGCGGTCCGAGCAATAGACGATGTAGCCGACCCCGCGCACGTCGATCAGAAGGTGATCCGCCGCGCGGTAGTCGATGCGTCCTGTCAGCTTGCCGATCATGAGACCACCTGTTTGATGCGGGCCTGCGGCGTCGCCCCGTAGAACGCATGGCAGATCGCGATCGCCAGCGCGTCCGCCGCATCGGCCCCCTTGGGCTGGCATCCCGGCAACTGAAGTTTGACCATGTGCAGAATCTGCTCCTTCTCGGCGTGCCCTACGCCCACCACGGTTTTCTTGACCCGGTTGGGCGCATATTCGCCCACCGGCAACCCGGCCTGCGCCAAGGTCAGCAACGCCACTCCGCGCGCCTGACCCAGCTTCAGCGTCCCGGCGCCGTCCTTGTTGACGAAGGTCTGTTCGATCGCTGCCTGGTCGGGTTGATGCTCGGCGATCACCTCGACGATCTGGTTGTGCAGCGACAAAAGCCGCTCGCCCAGATCATCCCCGTCGGATTTGCACAGGCCGTTGGCAACGTGGCTCAGCCGGCTGCCATGTGATTCGATGACGCCCCATCCCAGGGTGCGCAGCCCCGGATCGATGCCCAGAATTCGCATGTTGTGCCTCGGCCTGCTCGGGTTTTCGTGATCTTTTTCATCGATTAGCACGAAGCGTGAACATTTTCCAAGCGAATTGACACCACACCCAAAAACGACACCTATGCTCCACCTGCGACACTGCGGCCTGAATCCGACGCCGAAAGGTCTGAAATCGACATGGCTCGGGGGTCATTTTTCACCTTTTTTTCATGGCTTTTTCAGGTATCGGGACCCTTGCAAAATCTGCATGGGACACATGCAATTTTGTGCCTTGCTCGGGCGCACCTTCGTCATTAGCTGCCGCGCAGCATTTGGAATGAAGCACCAACCAGAAGGAAGCAGGATATGGCTGCACTGGAACCCACCCGCGCCGCAATTGGCTCGATCGGCTTTGCAGGCCGTATCGGCGCTTTTCTGGCCTCGATCGTGAACGCCGTTATCGAATGGAATGATGCCCGCATCACCCGCAAGGCGCTGAACGGCCTGAGCGATCGTGAATTGGAAGACATCGGCCTGTGCCGGGGCGACATCGACGCAGTCGCCGAAGGCCGCCGCTGAACGACAGCCACCACCACTCACTTGCTCACTCCAGCCATCGGTTCGGAGGCGGGGGCAAAAAACGAACACCGCGGACCGGAAGGTGCGCGGTGTTTGCGTTCAAGACAGCTTGTAGATGATCGCCTTGAATTGATCGGACATGAATTGTGTCACCGGATCGATCTGCATGACCCATGCACCGGCCTGTTCGATCGCTGTCCCGCCGTTCAGCACGTCGAGCCGGGTTTGGTACCCGGACGGTCCCAGGCTGGACAACAGGAAAGCCTTGAATGCAAACACCCCGACCAGACACATGACAAGAACCTTCAGCGGAACGGCCGAGCGCACCCGTTGGGGTTTCATGACGACCAAACCATCTTTGCGCATGGTCGCGCGATAGCCGCGGCTCATCTTGTTGTGTTTCTTTGTCAGCCGATGAACGCGCTGATCGAATTCAAGTTGTTTTCCTGTCATGGCAGCCTCCAAAAACCGCCCCCCAAATTCATTGGATGACGGTAG
The DNA here is from genome assembly GCF_059613165.1 of Ruegeria sp. BHSB172. Classification (NCBI taxonomy): domain Bacteria; kingdom Pseudomonadati; phylum Pseudomonadota; class Alphaproteobacteria; order Rhodobacterales; family Roseobacteraceae; genus Ruegeria; species Ruegeria sp. BHSB172. Next base: position 9,771 of record NZ_JBXWRZ010000018.1, on the reverse strand, counting down.
AAGGAGAATGCGTCAAAACCGTGGCAAAAATCCACAAAACTCCTGCAAATGGTCTAATTTGCGCCCTGTTTGGTTAAGACTAGCGTCGTCCATTCACCAATCATTGATCGATCCATCGTATTGAACCCGTTTCGTGTATAAACCGATTCCACTTCGTCGGCCTGCTCGTTGAGGATTCCCGACAGGATCGCATGTCCGCCTCCGCGCAGATTCTGCGCGATTTCCGGCGCAAGGGCCACCAGCGGACCCTTCAGAATGTTGGCAAAAATCAGATCGTAAGGCGCCGCCGCTTGGAGGTCGGGATGGTCAAATCCTGCGGCCTCGACACAACGGACGGCCCCGGCCATGCCGTTGGCCTTCAAGTTGGCCTCGGCCACTTCTACGGCAACCTCGTCGATGTCGCTGGCCAGAATCTCGCCCGACCAGACCCGCGCCGCCGCCATCGCCAAAACCGCCGTACCGCAGCCGATATCAGCGACCTTGCTGGCCTTGAACCCTTGTTCAATCAGCTTATCAAGCGCCCTAAGACACCCCAGCGTGGTTCCGTGGTGCCCCGTACCAAAGGCCATCGCCGCCTCGATCAGCAGCGGGATGCGTCCCTCGGGCAGCTTGTCGGCATCGTGGCTGCCATAGACGAAAAACCGCCCGGCCTCGACCGGGGCCAGCTCGCGCCGGACATGGGCGACCCAGTCGGTTTCCGGCAGTTCCGACACCACGAACGGCTTGGCTTCGAAGGCCGCCGCCAGCAGGACCAGTGCAGCCTCGTCCGGGGTTTCGGTGAAATAGCCGCCGACCTCCCAGAGGCCCGAGCCGTCCTCGACCTCAAAAACGCCCACGCCGGTGGGTTCGGGATCCAGACGCTCCATCGCTTCGCCGAGGCTTTCGGCCGCGGCTTTGCCTTTCAGGGTAGTCAAGGCGGTGAATGTAGGCATGGGAACCTCCTGCAGAAACCGCCTTTGCGCCTAGGGCCGTCAGCCGTCGAGGTCAAGCGTCCCGGGTGTCATTCGGCCGGTGCGGGGGCGTATTTCGAAAAGACGGTCTCGTTCCCCGGCTCGGGATGGCGCGGGATCAGCAGCGACAGCGCCAGAGAGATCAGCGCCATGCCCGCCGCCAGGCCGAACACCGCCCCCGGCGACACGACCCACAACAGCCCCAGCAGCGCCGGCAGAAACACCGCCGCGATGTGGTTGATGGTAAAGGCCACCGCCGCGGTGGGTGCAATATCGGCCGGATCGGCGATTTTTTGGAAATAGGTCTTGAGCGCCAAAGCCAGCGCGAACAGCACGTGGTCGATGACGTAGAGAATGGCCGCCAGCAGCACGCCCCATCCAAACCAGTAGATGCCGCCATAGGCCGCAAATACGATAGCAAGGCCCAGATATTCGAAGATCAGCGTGCGCCGCTCGCCAAACACCGAGACGGCCTTGCCCAGCAAGGGGGCTGCGGCCATGTTGATGATCAGGTTGATGAGGTACAGGCTGGTCAGGTGATGCACTTCGAAGCCGAAGCGTTCGACCATCATGAACCCCGCGAACACGACGAAGATCTGCCGCCGCGCGCCCGCCATGAACTGCAGCGCATAATACAGCCAGTAGCGGCGGCGCAGCACGATTTTCTTGGTCTGCGGTGTCGGCGCATCGAATTGCGGATAGGCGATCAGGCAGAACAGCGCCAGCACCGCGGTCAAACCACCAGCCGCCATAAAGACCGTGTTGTAGGACAGATCGAACCGATCCCAGGTCAGCACGATCAGCCCATAGACCACAAGCGTCGCGGCCGATCCCATCGCCACCAGCCACCCCAGCACCTGCGGGGCGCGGTCCTTGGGCAGCCATTGCAGCTGAAGCGATTGATTGACCGTTTCGTAGTAGTGAAACCCGATCGAGCTGAACAGGGTCACAAACAGCAGCCCGGCGAGGCTGGGAAACCAGGCCGTCACCGCCGTGGCCACGCCCAGCAGCATCAGCGAAATCATGGCCAGCACCTGTTCGCGCACGAAAAGGATCACCGCGATCACGCCAACGGCCAGAAAGCCCGGGATTTCGCGTACTGTGTGCAGCAGGCCGATGTCTGCCCCGTCGAAATCCGCGACTTCGATCACGAAGTTGTTCAGCAGTGCGCTCCATGCATTGAACGCAATTGGCATGGTCAGCGCCATCACGAACAGCAAAGTGACGGGGCGGCGCCAGAACGGCAGGCTCTGGGCCTGGGACAGGGGCATCGGTTTCAGCATGAGAGTTCTCTACGCCCAATCCGCCCGGCTGGCGAGAGGAAATCCCCCGTGCACATCGGGTCTGCGCTGATGCAGGGTCAGTAGAAGCTCTGCGGGTCGATATCGACGGTCAGGCGGATGTCGCCCTTCAGGCGCACCGGTGCGATCCAGCGGGCGATGGCGTCCTGGATCGGCGCCCCCTTGGGCGCCTTGATCAGCAGCCGCACCCGGTGCCGCCCGCGGATACGGGCAATCGGCGCCGGGGCTGGCCCAAAGACTTGTGCCCCGATCTGCCGCAGCGGCGCGTCATTGCGCGCCAATATGTTGCCGATATCAAAGACGGGCCCGACCTCGGGGCCGGACAGCACGATTCCCGCCATCCGGCCATAGGGCGGCACCCCGGCCGCCTGACGCCCGGCGGCCTCGGCCCGCCAGAATCCTTCCTCGTCCCCTGACAGGATCGCGCGGATCACCGGGTGTTCGGGCTGAAAGGTCTGCAGCAGCGCCGTCCCCGGCTTGTCGGCCCGCCCGGCCCGGCCGGCCACCTGCCGCATCAGTTGAAAGGTCCGCTCGGCTGCGCGCAGGTCGGACCCGTGCAGGCCCAGATCCGAGTCGATCACCCCGACCAGCGTCAGGTTCGGGAAATTGTGCCCCTTGGCCACCAGCTGCGTACCGATGACGATATCGGCGTCGCCCTCGGCGATCTCTTCGATCTTGGCCTTCAGCGCCCGGGCCGAGCCGAACAGGTCGGAACTGAGCATGGCGATGCGGGCGTCGGGAAAGGTCGCCTCGGCCTCTTCGGCCAGACGTTCGATGCCGGGGCCGACCGGGGCCAGCTTGCCCTCGACCCCGCAGGCGGGGCAGGCCTCGGGCATGGGCTTGGTCTCGCCGCACTGGTGGCACATCAGACGTTTGAGGAACCGGTGCTCGACCATGCGCGCATCGCAGTGGTCGCAGGCGATCTGTTCGCCGCAGGCCCGGCACAACGTCACCGGCGCATATCCCCGGCGGTTTATGAACAGCAGCGACTGTTCGCGCTTCTCGATGCGCGCCTGCACCGCCTGGCGCAGGCTGGGGGAAATCCAGGTGCCCGGCTGCATCTTCTCGGCGCGCATGTCGATGGTCTTCATGTCCGGCAGCACCGCCGCCCCAAAGCGCGAGGTCAGGTCCAGTCGGTCATACTTGCCGGCCTCGGCATTGGCCCAGCTTTCCAGCGACGGTGTCGCGCTGGCCAAGATCACGCGCGACCCGCAGATCGCCGCCCGCAGAACCGCCATGTCGCGCGCATTGTAATGCACCCCGTCTTCCTGCTTGTAAGAGGTGTCGTGTTCCTCATCCACCACGATCAGGCCCAGATCGCGGAACGGCAGAAACAGCGCCGACCGCGCGCCCACCACCATCTGCGCATCGCCCTGCCCGACCATGCGCCAGACACGGCGGCGTTCAGTCATCGTGGCACCGGAATGCCATTCGGCCGGGCGCGCGCCGAACCGCTCCTCGACCCGCGTCAGAAACTCGGCGGTCAGCGCGATTTCTGGCAGCAGCACCAGCGCCTGCCGGCCCATGCGCAGCGCTTCGGCCACCGCTTCAAGGTAGACCTCGGTCTTGCCCGACCCGGTCACGCCCTTCAGCAGCGTGGTGCCATAAGTTCCGCTGCGCAGTGCCGCCCGCAACGTGTCGGCGGCAGCGGTCTGGTCGGGGGTCAGAGCTTTGCCGGGCCGGTCCGGATCCAGCGTCGGATAAGGCAGGTCGCGGGGGCTGTCCTCCTCACGCACTGCGCCCTGCTTGACCAACCCTTTGACGACCGACGAAGTGACCCCGGCCATCTCGGCCAGTTCTTTCAGAGTAAAGGCCAGCCCGCCATAATCACGCAGCACCTCCAGCACCCGGGCGCGGGCGTCGGTCATGCGGTCGGGTGTGCCGCTGCCCAGCCGATAGACCTTGCGCATCGACAGCGGGTCGCCCAGTCCGGGCGCGCGGGTGGCCAGCCGCAGCATGGCCGGCATCGGCGTCAGCGTGTAGTCTGCCGCACGCTGCAGGAACAGGCGCATCTCTTGGCGCATGGGCGCCACGTCCAGCACCCGGATGACCGAGCGGATCTTGCTGCGATCGAAATCACCGCGCCCGGCCCCCCAGACCACGCCCAACACCTTGCGCGGACCCAGCGGCACCTCGACGAAGGCGCCTAGGAAACACCCCCCCTCGGGCGCCTTGTAATCCAACGTCCGGTCCAGCGGCTGGGTCGTCAGAACCGCCACCAGCTCACCTTGGTCGAATTGCACCGGGTCGCTCAATGCGCGCCTTTCTTCAGCAGGGGTTTCAGCACGGGTCTCTTTGAGGTAAAGGCATCCGCGAGCAAGGCCAACCCATCAAAGGACTGCCCCGATGAAATTCTTCGTAGACACAGCCGAAATCGACGCCATCGCCGAGTTGAACGACCTGGGCATGGTGGACGGTGTCACCACCAACCCCTCGCTGATCCTGAAATCGGGTCGCGACATTCTGGAAGTGACCAAGGAAATCTGCGACCTGGTCGATGGCCCGGTTTCCGCCGAAGTCGTCGCCACCGAGGTCGATGACATGATCGCCGAAGGCCGCAAGCTGGCGCAGATCGCACCGAACATCGCCGTCAAGGTGCCGCTGACCTGGGCCGGTTTGAAAACCTGCAAGACGCTCAGCGACGAGGGCCAGATGGTTAACGTCACCCTGTGCTTCTCGGTCAACCAAGCGATTCTGGCGGCCAAGGCGGGCGCGACCTTCATTTCGCCCTTCATCGGACGTCTGGACGACATCAACCTCGACGGCATGGACCTGATCGCCGACATCCGTCAGGTCTATGACAATTACGGGTTCGAAACCGAAATCCTAGCCGCCTCGATCCGCAGCGTGAACCATGTGGCCGACAGCGCCCGCATCGGCGCCGACGTGATCACCGCCCCGCCCGCCGTGATCAAGAAGCTGGCTGACCACCCGCTGACCGACAAGGGGCTCGAGGCCTTCCTGTCGGATTGGGCCAAGACCGGCCAGAAAATCCTGTAACCCGCTAATCCCAAGCACCACCGCGCGGCCCCCGCCAGGGGCCGCGCCTGGCCCAACTGCACGGGCCTGATCAGCGATCAGGCCCGTGCAGGCGGGAGCCAAGCCCCCACACTCGGCACCTAATCCACCTAAACGTGCATTTTTCCCAAGGTATTTCCGGGCACCCGTGCTATAATGCACCCAACAAAAAAAGACCGGACAGGATATGAGCAGCAACCCCAAACTCGAGGACAACCTCCGCGCAGCGATTCTGGCAAAACCGGATGCGGTGCTGGACGACAAGGACCTGATGCAGGCGCTGGTCGCCGCGAACGAACGCGCCCGCGGAGACAACATCATCGACCTGCGCGGAATCGCCATGCAGCGGCTCGAGGCGCGGCTGGATCGTCTGGAGGACACGCACCGCTCGGTCATCGCCGCCGCCTACGAGAACCTGGCCGGCACCAACCAGGTGCACCGCGCCATCCTGCGTCTTCTCGAACCGGCGGAGTTCGAGGATTTCCTGCGCACACTGGGCACCGACGTCGCCGACATCCTGCGGGTCGACCGGATCACTCTTGTTCTGGAAACTACGGCCGCGCAACACGATCCGGGAATCGCCAGGCTGGACGGTATTCTAACGGTGGCCGAACCCGGCTTCATCGACCGCTACCTGAGCCACGACCGCGGCGGCCCGGCCCGCGACGTCGTGCTGCGCGAGATTCACCAACCCAACCGATTGGTGCACGGTGATCAGGCCGGCGAACTTCAATCCGAAGCCTGCATGCTGCTGGACCTGGGCACGGGCCGCCTGCCGGGCATGATCGTAATGGGCGCGCGCGACCCGCGGCATTTCTCTCCGCAGTTGGGCACCGATCTGCTGGCGTTTTTCGCCGGCGTGTTCGAACGGTCGATGCGCCACTGGCTGTCATGAGCCTGATCTCTCCGGCCTGCCGCGATGCGCTACAAGTGTGGCTGGAGAGTCTCTCGGCGCTTGCGGGCCGGTCGGAAAACACCACCAACGCCTATCGTCGGGATGTCACCGATTTCCTGGCCTTCATGACCCTGCATCACAGCGAACGTCAGGGGTTGGCCGCGCTGGAACGGATCAGCGTGTCGGACATGCGGGCCTGGATGGCGCAACAGCGCGACTCCGGCGTCGGCGCCCGATCTCTGGCGCGCAAGCTGTCGGCCGTCAAAAGCTTCTACCGCTGGCTGGCCGAGCGCGAGGGGTTCGAGCCCACCGCCGTCCTGTCCACCCGCGCGCCGAAATTCACCAAAAAGCTGCCGCGCCCCCTAGCCGAAGACGCCGCCCGCGCCGTGATCGAGGCGGTCGAGTTGCAATCCAGTTCGGATTGGGTTGCGGCCCGCGACGTGGCCGTGGTGACCCTGCTCTATGGCTGCGGACTGCGCATTTCCGAGGCCCTCTCGCTGACCGGCGCTGACGCGCCCCTGCCCGAGACGCTCAGAATCGTCGGCAAGGGCGACAAGGAGCGAATCGTTCCGGTCATTCCCGCCGCACGGCAGGCGGTGGACCGGTACCTGGAGTTGTGCCCGCACCCGCAAAGTGCAACCGCCCCACTGTTCCGCGGTGTGCGTGGCAAGGCGCTGAACCCACGGGCGATCCAAGGCGTCATGGCAAAGGCGCGCATGCAGTTGGGCCTGCCGGCAACGGCCACGCCCCATGCCATGCGCCACAGCTTTGCCACGCACCTTCTGTCGGCCGGTGGCGACCTCCGAGCCATTCAGGAACTGCTGGGACACGCGTCTCTGTCCACAACGCAGGCTTATACCGCCGTCGATACCGCGCGGCTGATGGAGGTCTACAACCGCACCCACCCCAAGGCCTGAACGCAACGGAATCGCCACGACCGCCTGCATAGACCCTTAGGGGTGGGATTTTGCTTTGCATCTCGGGCGCGCATCGTACATGACACGGGCCATGACACTCAGATTCAAAGCCTTAGCCGTCCATTTGTTCACCGCGACTGGTGCCGTTTTTGCCATGCTGGCCATGCTGGCAGCGGTCGAGGAAAAATGGAGCCTGATGTTCCTTTGGCTGGTGGTGTCTTTCATTGTCGACGGAATCGACGGGCCCCTGGCGCGGCACTACCACGTCAAGAAAAACGCGCCCGAGTTCGACGGAGTGCTGCTGGACCTGATCATCGATTATCTGACCTACGTGTTCATTCCGGCCTATGCGCTGTTCAAATCCGGCCTGATGGACGGTTGGACCGGCTGGTTCGCAATTATCGTCATCACCTTCGCTAGCGCGATGTATTTCGCCGACACGCGGATGAAAACCAAGGACAATTCCTTTTCCGGCTTCCCGGGTTGCTGGAACATGGTCGTGGTGGTGATCTTCGCGCTGAAACCCGATTTCTGGTTCAGCCTGATCCTTGTGGCGCTGCTGGCCGTGGCAATGTTCCTGCCGCTGAAATTCATCCACCCCGTGCGTACGGAACGCTGGCGCAACCTTTCCCTGCCCATGGCCTTCGCCTGGACGTTTTTCGCCGGATGGGCCGCCTGGGTCGATTTCCACCCGCAAAGCTGGGCGCATTGGGGCCTTGTCGTCACCAGCCTGTATCTGGTGTTTGCTGGTATTGCCCAGCAACTGATCCCGCAAAGGACCGGATGACCCCGCCGCGCAGGGCGAGGCCGAAGCTCACAGGATTTCCTGGATCTCGAATTCGGTTCCGTTGTGGGTGAACACGTCGCCCTTCTGCAAACCGGCCATCGCCAGGTAAATCGGGCTTTGGGGTGAAATCCCCATATATGTGTCCCCGTCAACGTCGAATCGCGTGGTCGAGACGCAGACGACGAAATGCCGGTCATTCAGCTTGACCACCGCGCCCGGCTCGACCGTCTGTTTCGGACCGAAATCGGTGTTTTCGATCACGTCGATCTTGGCATGATGTGCATGCACCGGCCCGTCGAAAGCCGCCGCCAGATCGGCGCTCTCGCGCGAGGCGGCGATGTCGTCCTTGTCATGCACCTCGCGATCGTCCAGCTGCGACTCTTTCAAAAAGGCCTCGTGATGGGCCTGCGCGACTTCAAGCTCCTGGGCTTCCAGGGCCATCAGGCGGTCGATGATGGCTTTCTTGCGGGCAGCCGGGTCTGTCTGAGCGGTCATGCAATGCGGTCCTTCGCTGTCGAATTCCATCTCAGGTTGGGACGCTTTGCGGTGGATTGCAACTGGATTCCGGTGATCAGATCAGCAGGCTCGCGGCGCCTTCGTGGCGCAACAAGGCCACCTTGCTCTCGATTCCGCCCTGGCCGGAAAACCCGCCCAGCCCGTTCGCAGCCAACACCCGGTGGCAGGGAATGATCACCGGAATCGGATTGGCTCCGCAGGCTTGTCCCACGGCCTGTGCGGGGTGCCCCAGTTCGCGCGCAATGTCGCCATAGGTGCGGGTGTCACCGAAGGGAATTGCAGACATCACCGCGCAGACCGCACGCTGAAACTTTGATCCGTTGACGTGCAGCGGCAGGTCGAAGCGGCGCAGGCTGCCTTCGGCGTAGGCCATCACCTGCGAGGCGGCTTCGGCAAGCAGCGGAGTCGTATCGCCCTCCGTTTGGCCGCCCCAGACCAGCCGAGTGATGGCGCCGCCTTCTTCCTCGATCCCGAGGCATCCGAACTGGGTTTGAACCGCAATCATCGGCATGGCTGCAGGGTTTCAGATCAGCACGCCGCCCGCAAGTCGCAAAAAAAGCCCCCGCGCTATGGCGGGGGGCTTTCGGGGTTTACGTTCAGCTCAGGGCGGTGTCGCAGCGACCGCAGACACCGGGATGCGCGTGGCGCCCCACATCCGGCAGGATCTTCCAGCAACGCTGGCACTTGGCCCCTTCGGCCTTTTCGAACACGACGCCGACGCCTTCGACCTCGGGCAGGCGGAAGGCCTCGGCCGGGGCCGGGTCGGCGGTGACAGTCAGGCCCGAGGTGATGCACAGGTCATCCACGTCGAAAGTGGCCAGCAGGTCACGGGTTTCGGCATCCTCGACATGCACGACCGGCGCGGCTTCGAGGCTGGAGCCGATGACCTTGTCGCGGCGCTGCACTTCCAGCGCGGCGGTCACCGCACGACGTACACGGCGGATCTTGGCCATGTTCTCCTCAAGCGCGGGGTCGCGCCAATCGGCAGGCGTGTCGGGGAAGTCGACCAGATGCACCGAGCTGTCCTCGCCCGGGAACCGCTCCAGCCAGACCTCTTCCATCGTAAACGGCAGGATCGGTGCCAGCCAGGTGGTCAGACGGTGGAACAGGATATCCAGCACCGTGCGCGCGGCCCTGCGGCGCGGGGTGTCCCCATCGCAATACAGCGCATCCTTGCGCACGTCGAAATAGAAGGCCGACAGGTCGACCGTGGCAAAGTTGAACACCGCGCTGAACACGCCCTGGAAGTCGAACGCGGCATAGCCCTTGCGGACCTGCTCGTCCAATTCGGCGAGGCGGCTGAGCACCCAACGTTCCAGACGCGGCATCTCGGCCGGGTCGATCCGGTCGGCCTCGGTGAAATCGGCCAGCGAACCCAGCATAAAAC
>NZ_JBXWRZ010000017.1:0-62056 GCF_059613165.1 Ruegeria sp. BHSB172 | reverse complement strand
GTTTTCTCTTTCACATCCTGGAACGGATCAGTCGGCCTTCTGCGCCTCGATCGAAATCTGGATTGCAACTTCATCACTGACGAACGGCGCGAACTTTCCCAAGCCGAAGTCGCTGCGCACTAGTGTCGTGGTCGCATCAAAGCCTGCCCAGGGCTTGCCGGCCATCGGGTGCTCGCCCACCTGGTTCAGCTTGGCGTCCAGAACAACCGGCTTGGTCACGCCGTTCAACGTCAGGTCGCCGGTGATCTTGGCGGTGGTCTCACCGGTCACCTCGATGCTGGTCGAGGTAAAAGTCACCATCTCGTCCTCGGTCGCTGCAAAGAAGTCTTCGGACATGAAGTGATCTTCGCGCGGCTTCCAGCCGGTGATCATCGACATGACCGGCATCGACACGGTCACGCTAGACGCGGCGGGGTCTTCCTGGTCGAACATGATCTCGCCCTCAAAGCCCGAGAACATGCCGGTGGTGGTCGAAAAGCCCAGATGATTGTAGCTGAAGATCACCTGGCTGTGGCTGGAGTCTAGAACGTATTTCTCGGGCGCGGCGAAGGCAGCGGTGGCAGTGGCGGCAAGCGCGGCTGCAAGAAGGGTGGTTTTCATGTCGATCTCCAAAAATAATGTAACCGCAAACCCACTGGGTTGCTTGCCAAAGAAAATGTGCCGCCCATGGGCGGCACACAATCCATTTAAATCTCACAAGTTCTGTTCTTTTTTGAACAGACCGAGTTTCAGGCGAAAATCGTCACGTTTCCGCTCAGTTGACCCTTGAGCGCTCGGCTGACATCCGCCGATTGCAAGGGCAGCTTCATCAACAGGCTGCCATCCACCTCGAACAGTTCGACCTGGTCGTCGGCAAAGCGGGCGCCGCCCAGGCTTTCGTAGGACCGGCGCAGAACGGTTTGGGGGCGACCGTTTCCATTTTTTTGCAAAACCCGCACTTCGCGGCGGATCGGATCGAAATAGGCGTCGGGACGCGGGTCCAGCACTTCGATCGTCAGCAGGCTGACCCCCAACAGCAGGAACAGCATCGAGACGGTCAGCTTGAACCCCCAGACCTCTGCACCGGAAATCGACCCCGGCATCAGCCACATCGAGAAAGCCGCGATGATCAGCGCTGCGCCGACCACGCGAAACAGCACCAGCCGCGCCTTCCAGTTTGGAGCGAAGGTGATCAGCACCGGCACCGATTTTTCATAGGCCTTGCCGGTCTGTGCCTGCTGGAACGTGTTGGTGTTCGTGACCGCCATCTTCTTTTACCCTGTCCATGTCCGTGTTCAGTGGCCCCAGTGGGTGCCGGATTTGTCGAAAGAGTCGGCTCGAAAAGCGTCAGGAATTGGGCGGCGGGGTGTTAATGGGGTGGAAAAACGGCGGCCCCAGACGCAAACCCCGACAGGTCTTGCCCCCCCGCCAGAAACGTGTATACCGAGCCATCCTTCGTAAATCGCATGAATCGCGCAGCCTCTCGTGGCAGGGTCGCGAAGGTTTCTGGCCCCGCCTATGAAATGCGCCTTGATACAAACAGGAGTGAACATGCCACTGTATGAGCATGTAATGATCGCGCGTCAGGACCTGTCCAACGCGCAGGCCGAGGGCCTGATCGAACACTTTGGCACCGTACTGGCTGACAACGGCGGCAAGCTCGTCGACAGCGAGTACTGGGGCGTCAAGACGATGGCCTACAAGATCAACAAGAACCGCAAGGGCCACTATGCCTTCCTGAAGACCGACGCCCCCGCCGGCGCCGTTCAGGAAATGGAGCGCCTGATGCGCCTGCATGACGACGTGATGCGCGTTCTGACCATCAAGGTCGATGAACACGAAGAAGGCCCGTCGGTTCAGATGCAGAAGCGCGACGAGCGCGAAGGCCGCCGCGAGCGCCGTTGATCAACGCCTGAGGAAAGGACACCAAACCATGGCCGCAAAACCGTTTTTCCGCCGCCGCAAGGTCTGCCCGTTCTCGGGCGACAACGCGCCCAAGATCGATTACAAGGACACCCGTCTGCTGCAGCGCTACATTTCCGAGCGCGGCAAGATCGTTCCGTCGCGCATCACCGCCGTTTCGGCCAAGAAGCAGCGTGAACTGGCCCGCGCCATCAAGCGCGCCCGCTTCCTCGCCCTGCTGCCCTACGCCGTGAAGTAAGGAGAGACTGACATGCAAGTTATCCTTCTGGAACGCGTCGCGAAACTGGGTCAGATGGGCGATGTCGTCGACGTCAAGCCCGGCTACGCGCGCAACTACCTGCTGCCCCAGGGCAAGGCTCTGAGCGCATCGGAAGCCAACATCGCATCCTTCGAAGCCCAGAAAGCGCAGCTGGAAGCGCGCAACCTGGAAACCAAGAAAGAAGCCGAAGCCCTGGCCGAAAAGCTGGACGGTCAGCAGTTCATCGTGATTCGTTCGGCGTCGGACGCTGGCGCGCTGTACGGCTCGGTCACCCCGCGTGACGCCGCCGAAGCCGCAACCGCAGCCGGTTTCAGCGTCGACAAGAAGCAGGTCGCGCTGGTTGCCCCGATCAAGGAACTGGGCCTGCACACCGTTGCAGTGCGCCTGCACCCCGAGGTCGAGGTCGAGATCAAGCTGAACGTCGCCCGTTCGGAAGAAGAAGCCGAACTGCAGGCCTCGGGCAAATCGATCCAGGAACTGGCCGCCGAGGAAGAGGCAGCTGCCGATTTCGAGATCGCCGAACTGTTCGACGACATCGGCTCGGCCGCTTCGGACGATGAAGACCTGGCCGCTGAGGCCCCGGCCGAAGGCGACGAAGCCAAGGCCTGAGTTCTCGACGAACCTATTTTGGGAAAGGCCGCGCAGACGCGTGGCCTTTTTCTTTTGTTGGCCGATCGGGCAGCATTCAGCCGACGCGCTGCCGTCTGCTTGCAGCGCGGTGTTGCAATCTTATCATGGTCGCAAAGTGACAGGAGAGCCCCATGCCCGACAAATATCGCCGCGGTTTTCTGAAATTTCTTATGGTTGCGCCCTTGGCTGCGTGCGGCACCCCGAACCCGGACGTGGTATCGCGCACCGCGACATTCGATCCGCCGCTCTACCCGAACGAAACACCCCAATTGAGGGCATCGATCAACAAGTGGGCCGACCACTACGGGCTGCCACGGGAATTGGTGCACAAACTGGCAATCCGCGAGAGTACCCACCGCCCTTGGGCCGTGAACCGACCGTATTACGGCCTGCTGCAGATCCTGCCTGCGACTGCAAGATCAATGGGTTACAAGGGCAAGCCCGAGGGGTTGCTGGATGCCGACACCAATCTCGAGTTTGCCGGGAAATACCTGCGGGGCGCCTGGATGCTGTCGGACGGCGACATGGATCGGGCCATATTTCTTTATGCCAAGGGCTACTACCCCGAGGCCAAGGCGCGCGGCATGCTGGTGGAAACGGGACTGCGTCCCGACTTATCGGGGTCATCAGGCTACGGCGCGATCCGATCATGACGATCCGCAATGCGGCGATCCCGCTCGACGGTTTCAAAAAATTCGCTCCGACCGTTGGCAATGGCACCCAAAACGACAATATGATATGCACAAAAAGCTTGCGTCTTGCTCAACACTTGACGCAACGTCGATACATTAAAGGGACAGAACCGGCATTTCGGGGGAAAATGCCAACGGAACAAAGGTTGGACTGGTGAAACTTATCGACTTGGCCGCGATTGACCATGGGGAACGGTCGGCCTTCGACATCATTGATTCTGTCTGTAACGAACTCGGCTTCGACTATGCGTCCTATGCCACCACGCATCCCGTGAAGGGTGACGTGCAAGGCTATGCCAACTATCCAGAAGAATGGAAGATACACTATGGGACGCAGGGCTATCATCATCTTGATCCCACTCTGTACCAATCGGCCCTGAGCATCGCGCCGGTCGATTGGAGCCGTTTCAACCACGATGACAAGTTCAATGCGGTATTCCGCGATGCACATGATTTTGGAATCACCGACCGGGGCCTGACCGTCCCCGTCCGCGGTCCTTACGGCGAGTGCGGGCTGCTGAGCGTCACCAAAGACTGCTCGGATTCGGAATGGAAAAAGCTCAAACGCCATGTCATGGGCGACCTTCAGATGGCGGCGGTTCAGGCGCATGACACGGTGATGCAATCGGGGGTTCTGGCCAAAGCCTTGTACCTGCCAACTCTGTCCTCGCGCGAAAAAGAGATTCTGCAATGGGTTGCCGAAGGCAAGTCACAGCAGGATATCGGAGATATTCTGTGCATTTCTCACCGTACGGTCGAAGTCCACTTGCGGTCCGGACGCGAGAAACTTGGCGCTCTGACCACTGCGCAGGCGATCGGCCGAGCCATCGGCCTGGGCTTGATCTACCCCGGCTAACCGAATTAAGGCAGAAAATTACGGGAAATCCCCAATAGTCATGTTTCCAAAGTTGGTTAATCTCAACTTCACGGTAACCAGACTGTAGGGGGATGGAATGATCATCGTAATTGATGGTATCAACCAGCACAAATTCAAAGACGTCCTGGACGAAATGTTCAAGCTGCGCGCACGCGTTTTCGGGGATCGCTTGGGCTGGGAAGTAAACATTAAGGATGGCCGGGAACGCGATCATTTCGACGACCTCAATCCTGCCCATGTTGTCAGCATCAGCGACGAGGGCGATGTTGTCGGCTGTATGCGTCTCTTGCAGACGACCGGTCCGCATATGCTGGCCGATGTGTTCAACTCGATCTTGGATGGTGAGCCGCCGATCCGCAGCGCCCAAGTGTGGGAAGCGACGCGTTTCTGTGTCGATACAAAGAAACTTGGTCGCGGACGGGGCAAGAACTCAGTGTCCTATGTTACCAGCGAGGTCATGATCGGTTCCTTCGAATACGCGATGGAAGCCGGCGTCATGGACGCAGTGGCCGTCATCGACCCGGTCATGAACCGCGTCCTGCAACGTTCGGGAAATGCGCCGTATGACTATGTCGGAACAGCCAAACCGATGGGCAAGGTTGTAGCCATGGCTGCCCTGATGGATTGCTCGGAAGAGCGGATCACGTCCATCCGGAACTACGCGGGAATCGACCATGACGTGTTCCTGAGCGACCAGCAGGCCCGCGACCTGTTCGACAGAATCGAGACAACGCAATTGTCGCCGGCGAACCGGGATCACAAACCCCTGTCCGAGCTCGAAACCTATTTCGTCGAACAGATGGCCGCGGCCAAGACCGAATCTGAACGCCAGGCCGTGCTGAACCTTATCGAGGCGTTGTCGGACCAGTTCACGCCCGAACAGAAAACAGCTCTCCTCCAGACCCCCCGTGCTTTTGCTCATGAGGCCTGACCCCCTCACCTCATAAGAACAAAAGCCACCCATGCGGAGCCGCCCCATTCCAGGCGGCTCCGCTTTTTATTTGGGGGGGTCTTCTGACACGGGGCAGACAAAAGAAAAGGCCCCCTGCGCGGGGGCCTTTGAACATTACGGTCAATCGGTTTCCGGCTGACGGAGATTGTTATTCCTCTTCCAGCGCTTCGACGGCCTTCTGCAGGTCGTCCTTGCCGACCTCCTTCTCGGTGACATCGGCCAGTTCGACCACATAGTCGACGACCTTGTCTTCGAAGATCGGCGCGCGCAGTTGCTGCTGCATCTGAGCATTCTGCTGAACGAATTCGAAGAACTGACGCTCTTGCCCCGGATACTGGCGGGCCTGGTTCATGATCGCCTGGGTCATCTCGGCATCGGTGACCTCCACCTCGGCCTTCTGGCCCAGCTCGGCCAGCAGCAGGCCCAAGCGCACGCGGCGCTCGGCCAGCTTGGTGTGCTCTTCGGTGGGCTCGATCTCTTCGTGATCATGGCCCTGGACGTCGGGGTTCTCTTCGTGCCACAGCTGGTGCGCGATCTGCTTGGCTTCAGCCTCGACAAGGGTCGGCGGCAGATCGAACGACACCATCTTATCCAGCTCGTCCAGCAGGGCGCGCTTCATCACCGCTCGCGAGGCGCCGGCATATTCGGCTTCCAGGCGCTCGGCGATCTGCTTTTTCAGCGCGTCCAGATCCTCGGCACCGAATTTCTGGGCCAGCTCGTCGTTGATCTCGGCTGCGACGGGCTCTTTCACCTCTTTCACGGTGCAGGTGAACACGGCCTCTTTGCCGGCCAGGTGCTCGGCTCCGTATTCCTCAGGGAAGGACACGGTCACGTCCTTCACCTCTTCGGCCTTCACGCCGACCAGTTGATCCTCGAAACCGGGGATGAAGCTGTTCGATCCCAGAACCAGCGGATAGTCTTCGGCCGAACCGCCTTCGAAGGGCTCACCGTCAATCTTGCCGACAAAATCGATGACGACCTGATCGCCCTCTTTCGCCTTCGAGCCCTTGCGGCGGGCTTTGAAATCCTGCGCGGTTTCGGCCAGGTTCTTCAGAGCCTCTTCCACGGCGGCGTCGTCGGCCTTGACCACCAGCTTTTCCAGCTTAACGGACTTCAGATCAACCTCGGGGATTTCCGGCAGCGCCTCATAGGTCATCTCGACGTGAACGTCGTCGCCTTCTTTCCAGTCCTCGTTGGTCATCTTGACTTGGGGCTGCAGGGCGGGACGATCGCCACTCTCCTCGAAATGCTTGTTCATGGCGCCGTCGATGGTCTCTTGCATGGCTTCGCCAAGCAGACGCTGGCCGAACTGCTTTTTCAGCAGCGCCATCGGCACCTTGCCTTTGCGGAAACCTTTCATCTCGATTTCCGGCTGGGCTTCGGCCAGTTTCTCGTTGACCTTCTCGTCCAGCTCGGCGGCGGTGACAACGATGTTGTAGCCGCGTTTCAGACCTTCGTTCAGCGTCTCGGTAACCTGCATTCTGGTAGTCCCCATAGGATTCGGGGCGCGCAAAACGGGCGCGCCGGGCAAATTTGACGCCTTCTATTTGCCCAGCCGCCGAAGGGCAAGGGGCAAGGTGCCTGTTCGGCTCCGATTTGCCGCCCTGCCCTACAAAAAACGCCCCGGACCGGGCCGGGGCGCTTGGATTGACGGTTTGACGCGATCAGAACTTCCAGCGCGCGCCCAGAACCCAGGCTTCGTTCTTGTCGAACGATGTGCCGTCGTCGAAATCGTGGTTGCGGTATTTCAGGTAGGCATCGGTGTTGATGCTGTCGATCCGCTGGACCACGGCGATGCCCCAGGAGTCAGTGCTGGAGCCGTCAGTGTCGAAGTCCGACCCGTCATAATAGTCGATGCCGACGCCCGTCTTGCCCCAGGACACCCAGTCGCCTTCATAGGCGATCTTGGTGTACCAGAAACTCGGGTCGCTCTGGCCTGCGACGTTGTCACGGCTGCCGGCCGCCGCGGTAAAGCTGAACCCGCTGGGCAGCAGCACCGAGGCCGACCCCACGGTATCGTTGCGCTCGCCCGACCCATTGTCGAAGTCGCGCACGGCATAGGCGAGGCTGGCCGCAAACTCGACACCACCGGCGAAGGTGTTGTTGTAGTTCACCGCCACGTCGTAATAGTCGTCGTCATCGCTGCTGGACAGGATGTTTTGGCCATAGGCGAAGCTGGCCGAGAATCCGCTGAAGTCAGGGGTGTCATACCGCACGCGGCCACGGCGCGCGCCGTCAAAGTTGCTGGTGCTATCGCCCACGGTTATGCCACTCAGGGCCCCGTTGGTTCCACGGTAGAAGAAGCCCGAGTTTTCGTCGGCCGTATAGGAATACAGCGCCGTCCCCACATAGGACAGGTCGGTTTGCGCCGCCCCGTCCGATGCCATGCTGCCCTGACCGGCCGAGAATTTACCCCAGCTGCCCTTCAGCCCGAAATCGACATAGCGGATGTCTTCACGGGTCCAGCCGCTGAAATTGGTGCCGTTCTGGTTCCACTCGGTCGAGTTCGGCAGACCCAGCGCGGTCTCGAAGCGAAAGGTGAACTCGTTCTGTCCGAAGGGCTGCAGCAGGCTCAGGCCGACGCGGCTGTTGGACAGGTCGTTGTCCAGAAGGCGGGTGTCAGTATCCTGACCATCATCCACCGAGATGATTGCCGGGCTCAGTTGCCCGTACAGAAGGACATATCCGCCCGAGTTGTTTTCGTATTTCATTTCAGCCGCGGCGGGGATCGCCGTGGTGGCCGCCAGCAGCGCTGCGGCCGAGGGAAGTCTGAGATTAAGTGTCATTTCGTTCACCATGAATGCTTCAGGTTTCGGATACTGCTCAGATGTTCAGTCGAACCTTGCGGTTCCAGTGGTCCTCCGCCCACCATGGCCGGACATTGCAATTTCGCCACACACTGCGACGCGATTACGCCAAGATACAAAGTTTTTTCAATGCTTTAACTTTTCCACTTCGCAACATCATCAAAGCTGCGAATGAATTCTGCCACTTGGCCATGCATATAGCAAACACTGGCTCTGCAATTGCGCAGGCTTGACGGCAGAAATTCGCCGGAAATCCGGTGATTTGTACTGGAAATGTCACCCAGAGTTCATACCTGCAACAGTCTAAGCACCTCCGGCAGCTGTTCGGGCAGATCCTCGGCAATCAGGCCAGGCCCGAAACTGCGGGCGCACTCGACATGCAGCCAGGCGGCGATCTCGGCCGCCGTCGGCGCGGAGAACCCGCGCGCCAGCAGCCCTGCGATGAACCCCGACAACACATCACCGGCCCCGGCCGTCGCCAGCCAGGGAACGGCGCGGTCGTGGTGGGCCGAATTGACGATACAGCGGCCATCCGACGCGGCGATGACCGTATCCGCGCCCTTGAACAGAACCGTGCAACCCGCACGCTTTGCAGCGTCGCGCACGGCATCGACCTTGGAATAGGCCGGCCCCTTGATCGGAATTTCGGCCAGCCGGGCCGCAAGATCCGGGAACAGGCGCGCGAACTCGCCACCATGGGGGGTCAGAACGCAATTCTCGCGAAGAAGGCGGAACAGTGCTGCGGGCGCGTCGGCGAAGGCGGTCAGCGCGTCCGCGTCCAGTACTGCCGGCCGAGGCGATACATCGCCGCCCCCAAGAGCCACCGGCACCAGTTCGCGCGCACGCTCAAGCCCCAACCCCGGCCCGATGCAGAGCGCATTCAGGCGCTCATCCCCCAGAACCTCGGTCAGGCCCGCCGCCCCGTCGACCCGCCGCAACATCAGCGCGGTGATCTGGCCGGCCACCTCCGACTGGGCAGACGGCGGCACCGCCAGAGTCACCAACCCCGCCCCGATCCTCAGTGCCGCGCGCGCGGCCAGCCGCGCGGCTCCGGTCTTGCCGGAGCCACCAGTCAGGACCAGTGCATGACCATGCGCATATTTGTGCCCGGCACCGGCCTTGGTCAGCAGATGCGGCAGCACTCGGCAGTCTCGCGCGATCGGCGTCTTACTGTTGTACAGCGCACCGCCTTCGCGGCGCCGGATCCCCAGCGGCTTGACCGCCACCTTGCCCGAGACGGCCGCCGCTTCGGCCAACCGATGCCCCAGCCGGGGGCGTTCGAAGGTCACCGTCAGGTCGGCGCCCGAATTCGCGTGCGCTTCGAACAACGGGCGGCCGCTGTCTGCGCAATATCCCGACGGCATGTCCACCGCGACCACCCGAACCGGAGAAGGCCCCTGACGCATCACTCCCAGCAACCCCAGCACCTGCGTGACTGCCGGGTCGAGCCTGCGGGACAAGCCCGTTCCGAACAGGGCATCCACCACCACCGAGGGACGCTCCGGTGGCGGACCAGTAAAGGCCTCGATGGCCTGAACGGTCCCGCCCAGCGCCGTCCACCTGTCAAAATTCACCTTGGCGTCCGGCGGCAGTTTTCGAGGTTCGCCAAAAAAATACACACCGACCTCCCACCCCCAGTCCCGCATCAGACGCGCCAACACGAATCCGTCGCCGCCATTGTTGCCCGGGCCGCACAGGACAACCGCACGCTGGGGTTCTTTGGCAAGATCGGGCCATTCTTCTAAAATCGCCTCGAAAATGCCACGCCCGGCCGTCTCCATCAGATCCAGCCCGGTGGCCTGACCAGACTCGATTGCCTCTTGCTCGATCGCCCGCATCTGCGCTGCCGTCAGCAATTCCGCCATGTCATGCCTCCTGCCGATTCAGTTTCGTCCATTTTTTGTGCAAGTCGCCCATTTTTTAAACCGCCCTTCGTTTTGCACCGCCCGGCTGGCTCGCAAACCCGCATTCGGATTGCCCCGTGATCTTAGACGTGGTGACTGCGGTTCTGACAACCATGCGAGGTGAGCCGGAATGAAAAAGATCGAAGCGATCATCAAGCCGTTCAAGCTGGATGAAGTGAAAGAAGCGCTCCAAGACGTGGGCGTGCAGGGCCTCAGCGTCATCGAGGTCAAGGGGTTCGGTCGTCAGAAAGGGCATACCGAACTGTACCGCGGCGCCGAATACGTCGTCGACTTTCTTCCCAAGGTGAAGGTCGAGGTCGTTCTGGAAGACGATCAGGTCGATGCCGCCATCGAGGCCATCGTCGCGGCCGCCAAGACCGACAAGATCGGCGACGGCAAGATCTTCGTCTCGCCCGTCGAACAAGCCATTCGCATCCGCACCGGAGAAACCGGCCCGGACGCGTTGTAATCGCAATTCTGCAAATCTAGAGGAACAGTATTATGAGCAAGGACGCAGTTCTTCAGCTGATCAAGGAAGAGGGTGCCGAATATGTCGACATCCGCTTCACCGACCCGCGCGGCAAGCTGCAGCACGTGACCGTGATGGCGGATCAGGTCGATGAGGACTTCCTGGACGAAGGCTTCATGTTCGACGGATCGTCGATCGCCGGCTGGAAGTCGATCGAAGCATCGGACATGAAACTTATGCCCGACACCGAAAGCGCCTATGTCGATCCGTTCTACGCGGAAAAGACCATCTGCATTCACTGCTCGGTGGTCGAGCCCGACACCGGCGAACCCTACGAGCGTGACCCGCGCGGCACCGCGCAGAAGGCCGAGGCCTACCTGAAGTCGTCGGGCATCGGCGACGCGGCGTTCTTCGGCCCCGAAGCAGAATTCTTCCTGTTCGATGACGTGCGTTTCTCGAACAGCATCAACAAGGTATCCTACGAAGTTGATGCTACCGACGCATCGTGGAACACCGACACCGAATACGAGATGGGCAACATGGGCCATCGTCCGGGCGTCAAGGGTGGCTACTTCCCGGTGAACCCGATCGACGAAGCCCAGGACCTGCGTTCGGAAATGCTGTCGACCATGAAGCGTCTGGGCATGAAGGTCGACAAGCACCACCACGAAGTGGCCTCGTGCCAGCACGAGCTGGGGCTCATCTTCGACAGCCTGACCAAACAGGCCGACGAGCTGCAGAAATACAAGTATGTCATCCACAACGTGGCGCACGCCTACGGCAAATCGGCCACCTTCATGCCCAAGCCGATCGCGGGCGACAACGGCACTGGCATGCACGTGAACATGTCGATCTGGAAAGACGGCAAGCCGCTGTTTGCTGGCGACAAATATGCCGACCTGTCGGACGAGGCCCTGTGGTTCATTGGCGGCATCCTCAAGCACGCCAAAACCCTAAACGCCTTCACCAACCCGTCGACCAACAGCTACAAGCGCCTGATCCCGGGCTTCGAAGCCCCCGTTCTGCGCGCCTACTCGGCCCGCAACCGTTCGGGTTGTGTCCGTATTCCGTGGACTGAATCGCCGAAAGCCAAACGCGTCGAGGCCCGCTTCCCCGACCCGTCGGCAAACCCCTACCTGGCCTTTGCAGCCTTGCTGATGGCCGGCCTGGACGGCATCAAGAACAAGATCGATCCGGGCGAGGCGATGGACAAGAACCTCTACGATCTGCCCGCCGAAGAACTGGCCGGTATCCCGACCGTCTGCGGCAGCCTGCGCGAAGCTCTGGAGAGCCTGGCAGCCGACCACGACTTCCTGCTGCAGGGCGACGTGTTCACCAAGGATCAGATCGACGGCTACATCGCGCTGAAGATGGAAGAGGTCGAAACCTACGAGCACACCCCGCACCCGGTCGAGTACGGCATGTACTACAGCTGCTGATCGCAGCAGGTTGATGCTACCTTTTCAAGGGCGCCCTGCGGGGCGCCCTATTTTTGATTTGGGCGCTCCGGGTTCAGCAAAGCGCTTTGTAGTGTTGCCGACAGGCTTTAACCTTGGTCTCAGTCATTTTTTGAACGGATTGATGCTATGATGCGCGCAGCCCTGCTTGTTTCGGCCCTGTCCCTCGCTCCGGCGACTGCTCTGGCCGCCCCCTGCGGCAATGACGGCAGCGGTTTCGAAATGTGGAAAACCAGTTTCGCCCAACAGGCCCGCAGGGCTGGCGTCAGGAAGAAGGGGCTGCAGGCATTGGCCCAGACCCGGTATGCGGCCGGCACGATCGCCGCCGACCGCAATCAAAAAAGCTTCAGATATTCGCTGGGCAAATTCCTGCAGATCCGTGGCGCCGACACGATCGTCGCGCAGGGCCGCAAACACAAGGCTCGCAACCCGCAATTCTATGCCGCGCTCGAACGCCAATACGGCGTGCCGGCCGGTGTTCTGATCGCCATTCACGGCATGGAAACCGGGTTTGGCCGCTTTATGGGAGACAGCCAGGTCGTTTCCGCAATTACAACACTGGCCTACGATTGTCGCCGATCCGAGTTCTTCATTCCACACGCCATCGGCGCCCTGAAACTGGTCGACCAAGGCAGTATTTCGATGGCAACAAAAGGGGCAAAACATGGCGAGTTGGGCCACACGCAGTTTCTTCCCGGGAACGCCCTGCGCTATGGCGTAGACGCCACCGGAGACGGCAGGGTCGATTTCTATAACCCGACCGACGCGCTTGCCTCGACCGCGAATTTCCTGCGCAAGAAAGGGTGGAAACCCGGCCGCGGCTACCAACCGGGAGAGCCGAATTTCGCGGTGTTGCAGCAGTGGAACGCGGCCAGCGTCTATCAGCAGGCCATCGCGATCATGGCTGCCCGAATCGATAAATGATACCCGGCCGGCGCTACCGACCGCGCCCCCAATTTCGCCACAATGTCGCCACAGTACCTAAGATTTTGGTCTAATTTCTTGGTTTCCAAAGCGTAATCAATCATCGGATTTCCGTTCTTTTTTGCAGAATGGTCAAATTTCCTCCCCGTTGTCCTGCTAGGTTTATTTTCAATGATGCCGACTTGAAGGAAAGTCTTGTGACCTCGAAGCACTCATATCACGGCGGCCTGCAGTTCCAGGGAGACCCGGATGGCGCGCTCGAACGCTTCGGCGAGATCGTTGCCGCCACGCTCGAGGATTACGGCCATCTGGTCGAGCGCAAGGCTCTGCTCAGCGCGAACGAGGCAAGTATCGTAACCAGCCAATATCTGGTTTCCCTCATCGTCGAAACGGAAAGCCCGGAAACGCCCCCGCAATGCCGTCGCGATCAGATGGCCGGGCTGAAAACGATCATCCGTCCCGCCGCGGCCCGTCCCAGAAACCGTCTGACTGTATCACTGTTGCCCGTGTCCGGGCTGCTCGACGATTCCGAGATCTCGGAACTGATGCTGGTGGTGATGCTGTACCGGATGGTCGATATCTGCACCACCCAGCGCGTGGAATGGCTGTCGCCGAAAACCGTTCTGACGACCGAGCAGTTCATGAGCGCGTTTGATACGTTCATGCCGCGCAAGATCCGCAGTCGGCACGACGCATTTCGCGTCGTCAGCGGCCCGTTCGCCGGTCTACGGACCGAAAACACCGACGTCGAGATCGACGAACTGCCAGCCCCGAAGGCAACCAGCGGCCGCCCGATCCAGCTGACGGATGATCAATTGCTGAGCATCGCCTTCAGGGCTGAGGCCAACGAACCGCAAGAACAGGTGACCGAGGACGAGGACCGCCCCAGCGATGCGCTGCGCCTGAGCAGCTGGGCCATGACCGGAATCGTGGCCAGCATGTCGGCGCCTCTTGCCCTGTCGCTGGCAGCTGTGAACCTGATCAAGGGCGAGGATTTCCGCCTGAACACTCAGGTAATGGTCTTTACCGTGGCCATCGTTTCGCTGAGTTCCAGCAAGGTGTTCGCCGGAGCGGCCAACGCGCTGGGCATGTAGCCGAAATTCAAAGAACCCTCCTTGGAGGCCCCGCCGTCAGGCGGGGTTTTCCATTTCTGGCAGCCGCTCGACCGGCAAGACATAGGTGTGGATCGAGAACACAACTGCCTGCGACTGCGGCAGCCGCACCAAGGTCTGACGCTCGCTGCGCAGGTACCGTGCAGTTCCGCGGTTGCGGATCTCGCGCGGGGCGCTGGCACTGCGGGGCTGGTGCAACTCGGGGTCATCGTACCACAGCGCGTTGAACCGCCACAAAGGCCGAGCAATTTGAATCCCGTCAAACAGGCGCTGCACCCGGCGCGCGATGTTGGGATCATAGCTGTCGACCGGCTCGTGAATGGCGATCAGTGGTCGCATGAATTTCTCGGACAGACGCCAGCTGGCGGGAAAGCACAGGATGGCCCCGGTCAGCACATGCTCGTCGCCCCGTTTCTGCAGGATGCAGAAATCCTCCTGCGCCAGCAGGCAAAGCGTATCCAAAGGATTGTCGCGGTCAATCGGCACGGCGGCCCCATCCGGGCGCTGCGCGGTGTCGGCCGCCTCGGGATAGGCCTGCGCCAAGACCAGATCCAGCAGTTCGACGGCGGCCGGGTGGGCCTGCGGGTCCAGCGCAAGCACGTCGTCCCGACGGGTTTCAAGCAGGTGCTGGCGGTGGCGCATTTGCGCGGCGAAGGCATCATCGCGATGAAGCCAGTCCTCCATCGTGGTCGGCGCGATCCCCAGTAGCGGTCGCTGTTGTTTCGGATCGTAGGGCAGAGTCTGTTGCAGAATGGCTGTCATGGCCTTGGGTTAGCACTCCAAACAGGCCTTGTCGGTCAAAAAGCGACTGGCAAATCGTCGCAATTCACCCAGACGGGGCCGCCCTGCCCCTTCAGGCTGAACCGGCAAGCAGGGAGGCGCGCCGTGAACCACCACTACCGAGACACCCGCAAGATCGACCCCAGCCGCGGCGCGACGCTTGGCGACGGCACGCCGAACGACAATGACCGGATCGAGATCGGCCCCACCCAACTTGCATTCAGCGAATGGGCCGCCGCCGGGTTGCAACTGCCCAACGTGGACCGGATGCGCGAATATCGCTGGAAACGGCTGACTCAGGCAATCGTCGATCGAGGCTATGGCGGGCTGCTTATGTTCGACCCGCTCAACATCCGCTATGCGACCGACAGCACCAACATGCAGCTGTGGAACACACACAACCCGTTCCGGGCGGTGCTGCTGTGCGCCGATGGCTACATGGTGATCTGGGACTACAAGAACTCGCCCTTTTTGTCGAAATTCAACCCGCTGGTGCGGGAACAGCGCTCGGGCGCGGACTTGTTCTATTTCGACAGGGGCGACAAGGTGGACGTACAGGCGGACGTGTTCGCCAACGAGGTGCGCATACTGATGCAGGACCACGCCCCCGGCCACACCCGGCTGGCGGTGGACAAGATCATGCTGCACGGCCTCCGCGCTCTCGAGGCACAGGGCTTCGAGATCATGGAGGGCGAGGAAGTCACCGAAAAGACCCGCGCCATCAAGGGCCCTGACGAGATCCTTGCCATGCGTTGCGCCAGCAACGCCTGCGAAACCGCCGTGGCCGAGATGGAGAAGTTCGCCCGCACCTATGTTGGTGACGGCAAGACCTCCGAGGATGACATCTGGGCCGTTCTGCACGCCGAAAACATCAAGCGCGGCGGTGAATGGATCGAAACGCGCCTGCTGGCCTCGGGGCCGCGCACCAACCCGTGGTTTCAGGAATGCGGGCCGCGGATCACTCAGAAGAATGAAATCATCGCCTTTGACACCGATCTGATCGGCAGCTACGGCATTTGCGTCGACATCTCGCGCACTTGGTGGATCGGGGATGAAAAACCCCGGCCCGACATGGTCTATGCCATGCAGCACGCGCATGAGCACATCATGACCAACATGGGCATGCTGAAGCCCGGCGTTATGATCCCCGAGTTGACCGCCAACTGCCACAGGCTGGACGACAAGTTCCAGGCGCAGAAATACGGCTGCCTGATGCATGGCGTGGGCCTGTGCGACGAGTGGCCTTTGGTGGCCTATCCCGACAAGGCGGTGCCCGGCGCCTATGACTATCCGCTGGAACCCGGCATGGTGCTGTGCGTCGAGGCAGCCGTGGGCGAAGTCGGCGGCGATTTCTCGATCAAGCTCGAGGATCAGGTGCTGATCACCGAGGATGGATACGAAAACCTGACCACCTACCCGTTCGATGCCGCTCTCATGGGGCTCGAATAGGTCTCAATCCGTCCAGTACGAGCGGCGCACATTTCCGCGCCTATCCTCGGGCGCGGGCTGCTCGATGCCGGCTTGTTCGGAGTCCAGCGGCCAGGTCTGGCCCGCGGCAAAATCCAGCGTAGCAGTCAGCAGCAGCCCCGGCAAAAGCCCGAGGTGATAGCGGTGACTGTGATGGATCGGTTCAACATGTGTCATCGTAGAAATCCTGTTTCATTGTTCGACGAAACATGAGCATGGGGACATCCGAACCATTTACGAAACGAATATCTGATCGCTGCGACACCACAATCCCTGAAGTTTTACCTTCCCGAGACAAACAAGCCGCAACACCTTCACGATTCAACGCTCCCCTCTCACCTTGGCGTGACGCGCCTGACACAGGGGTTGAGGCCCCCGCGCCCGGCCCCCAGTATTGCGGGAACCCGATCAACGGAAGGAGCGGCCATGCCGACCGAACGCATCACCTTTGCCGGACACGACGGCAGTCAATTGGCTGCACGCTTGGATCTGCCCGACGGGCCGGTGCTGGCGACGGCGCTGTTTGCCCATTGCTTCACCTGCTCAAAGGACATCCCCGCCGCCCGGCGGATCAGCGCGCGGCTGGCGGCGATGGGCTTTGCGGTGCTGCGGTTCGATTTCACGGGCCTTGGCCATTCCGAAGGCGAGTTTGCCAACACCACCTTTACCACGAACGTGCAGGACCTGATCGCGGCGGCTCAGTATCTGGCCGAGCGGAACATGGCGCCGGATCTGCTGATCGGGCATTCCCTGGGTGGGGCGGCCGTGTTGCGGGCTCGGGCCGGGATCCCCTCGGTCAAGGCGGTGGTCACCATCGGCGCCCCGGCCGACCCCGGCCATGTGGCCCATCACTTCGAGGGCGCACGCACGCAGATCGAACAGGATGGCAGCGCCGAGGTGCTTTTGGGCGGACGGCCGATCCGCATCGGGCGCGACTTCGTGCGCGACATATCGGAATCGGCGCTGATCCCGGCAATCGAGCGCCTGAAGGCCGCTGTGCTGATCCTGCATGCCCCGCTCGACGAAACCGTGGGCATCAACAATGCCAGCACGATCTTTCTGGCCGCCAAGCACCCCAAAAGCTTTGTCACGCTGGATGATGCCGACCACCTGATCACCCGCCCCAGGGACGCGGACTATGCCGCCGACGTCATTGCCGCCTGGGTGTCGCGCTATGTGCCACTGTCGCCACCCGCCCCACCGCCGGGCGCACCCGAAGGCGTCGTGCGCGTAACCGAGGTGGACCCGAACGGATTCCTGCAAGACATCCAGTCAGGCCCGAACCATCATGCCGTGGCCGATGAACCGGCTTCCTACGGCGGCACCGATCGCGGCATGTCACCCTATGGGTTCGTGTCGGCCGGGCTGGGCGCCTGTACCTCAATGACCATCCGCATGTACGCCCGGCGCAAACAATGGCCGCTGACCGGGGTCACCGTGGATGTCTGCCACGACAAATTGCACGCGCAGGATGCGGGGCTGGCCGGCGATGGCAAGGTGGACCAGTTCCGCCGCAAGATCCGCCTGGCTGGGCCTCTGGATGAGGCCCAGCGGGCCAAGCTCCTCGAAATCGCCGAAAAATGCCCGGTGCACCGCACGCTCGAGAACTCGGCCCATATCACGACCGAACTGCTGCCGGCCCAGGACCCGGTCTGACCCGGCCCGAGGCCGCCACAGGGCACAGACAGACCGGGGATCGGCGGGCGGTCGGCCAGAACGGCGCTTGTGCGGGGGCAAACCGTCTCAGTAGGTCCTTCGCGGCTTGCCGGATGTGCCGGACAAGGCTATGACCCGCGCCGACACCCATTGCCAATCACGAAGGTCCTGCCGCCCATGATCCCCCGCTATTCCCGCCCCGAAATGGTCGCCGTCTGGTCGCCCGAGACCAAGTTCCGCATCTGGTACGAGATCGAGGCCCATGCCTGCGACGCGATGGCCGACCTGGGCGTCATCCCGCGCGAAAACGCCGAGGCCGTCTGGAAGGCCAAGGACGTGGAATTCGACGTGGCCCGTATCGACGAGATCGAGGCCGTCACCAAGCATGACGTCATCGCCTTTCTGACCCATCTGGCCGAGCACGTCGGCAGCGAAGAGGCCCGTTTCGTCCATCAGGGCATGACCAGCTCGGACGTGCTCGACACCTGCTTCAACGTGCAGTTGACCCGCGCCGCTGACATCCTGATCGCCGATCTCGAAGGCCTGCTGGCCGCGCTCAAGCGCCGCGCCTACGAGCACAAGGACACTGTCCGCATCGGCCGCAGCCACGGCATTCATGCCGAGCCCACCACCATGGGCCTAACCTTCGCGCGCTTCTACGCCGAGATGGACCGCAACCTGTCTCGGATGCGCGACGCCCGCGCCGAGATCGCCACCGGCGCCATCAGCGGCGCGGTCGGCACCTTCGCCAATATCGACCCGCGTGTCGAAGAACATGTCTGCGAAAAACTTGGCCTGGTACCCGAGCCGATCAGCACGCAGGTCATCCCGCGCGACCGCCACGCGGCCTTCTTTGCCACGCTGGGCGTGATCGCCAGCAGCATCGAGAACATCGCCATCGAAATCCGCCACATGCAGCGCACCGAGGTTCTGGAAGCCGAGGAGTTTTTTTCCAAAGGCCAGAAGGGCTCGTCGGCGATGCCGCACAAGCGCAACCCGGTTCTGACCGAAAACCTGACCGGCCTGGCCCGGCTGGTGCGCATGACCGTGATCCCGGCGATGGAGAACGTGGCCCTGTGGCACGAGCGCGACATCAGCCACAGCTCGGTCGAGCGCAACATCGGCCCCGACGCCACCGTAACTCTGGACTTCGCCCTGCACCGCCTGACCGGGGTGATCGACAAGCTGGTGGTCTATCCGGACAACATGCTGGCCAACATGAACAAGTTCCGCGGTCTGGTCATGAGCCAGCGCGTGCTGCTGGCCCTGACCCAGGCCGGCGTCAGCCGCGAGGACGCCTATCGCCTGGTGCAGCGCAACGCGATGAAGGTCTGGGAAGAAGGCAAGGACTTCAAGACCGAACTGCTGGCAGACCCGGACGTGACGGCAGTGCTGAGCACGGAAGAGATCGAAGAAAAATTCGATCTCGGCTATCACACCAAGCATGTCGACACGATCTTCGAGCGGGTGTTCGGCGAGTAACCCTCGACGCATGAACGGCTTTTTTGGGGCCCGGATCGCACAGTACGATCCGGGCCCCTGTCTTTTGCGAAAACATCCGAAATCGGCTATGCTGGATGGGCAATTTCCGTTCAAGGAGAGCCCACCATGATCCGCATGACCCTCTGCGCACTGGCCCTTGCCCTGTCCGCCTCGTCCGCATTCGCCTGCCAAGCCCACAGCAAGCAATCGCAATCCTGTGCGCCCGGCACGACTTGGGATTCGGCCTCGGAAAGTTGTGTGAAAAACGCCAGCAGCTGAGCATCTGACCCAGTTGTGAACTGATCCGGGCGATTTCCTGTTAGCTTTTCCTCGGAACGCGCTATGCTTTGCCCAAGCGAATTTCGAGATGGAGTTTGACATGCGCCTTTTGTTGGCCTCGGCAATTGCCCTTCAAAGTTTTGCCTTTGCCCCCGCGGTCAGTGCCGCAGGCGGGGACAGCAGCCCCCCGAAACCGACAAACACCACGAAGAAATGCCTGTTCGGCAGAGTCTATGACGAGGCGGCGGGCCGCTGCGTCAAACCCAACAAGACCAATTTCACCGACGACCAACTGTATCAGGCCGTGCGCGAGATGGCCTATGCCGGCCAATACGAAAACGCCCAATCCGTGCTGCGCATCATGGATCAAGACGACGACCGCGTCCTGACCTATTGGGGCTTCACCTACCGCAAGATGGGCAAGGTCGATCTGGCCAACGCCCATTACATGCGCGCGATTGCGGCGAACCCCGACAACATCCTGGCACGCAGCTACATGGGCCAAGGTTTCGTGGCCGAGGGCAAGACCGACCTGGCCATCGCCCAATGGCGCGAGATCAAGGCCCGGGGCGGTGAAGGCAGCTGGGCCGAAGCGTCGCTGCGACAAGCGATCCGCACAGGGTTGACCTACAGCTACTAGAGTTCAGCTTTTCTTTACGCGACTCTCGCTAATCTGCCTGCGCAACGAATTTGACAGCACAGGCAGATGCAAGACTCCAACGCTTTGGTTCAGACGGCCCTGGGCGCCACGCCGCTGGCGGCCGAACAACAGGACGACGCGCCGCGCGTGGTTCCCCGTCACCTGACACCCGGACAAAAGGCCGCGATCATCGTGCGCCTGCTATTGAACGAGGGTGCGGATTTCCCGCTCGAGGAACTGCCCGACGAGCTGCAGGAACGGCTGACCGTGCAACTGGGGCAGATGGGGCTGGTCGATCGGGTGACGCTGGCGGCGGTGGCTCAGGAATTCGCCGATGCGCTCGACAGTGTCGGCCTGGCGTTTCCGCACGGGCTGGCGGGCGCGCTGGACGCCGTGAACGGCAAGATCGCCCCCACGACGGCCGCACGGCTGCGCAAGGTGGCGGGCATGCGCCAGGTCGGTGACCCGTGGCAGCGCCTGCGCGACGTGCCGGTCGAGGATCTGGCCCGCATGGCCCAGGCCGAAAGCACCGAGGTGGCGGCGGTCATGCTTTCCAAGCTGGATACAGCGACGGCCGCGAAACTGCTGGGGCATCTTCCCGGCCCGGTGGCACGCCGGATCACCTATGCGGTCTCGAAAACCACCAATGTCTCGCCCGAGGCGGTCGAACGCATCGGCTGGTCGCTGGCCGCGCAGTTGGATCAGCGCCCGACCCCGGCCTTCGGAGACGAGCCCGGAGCGCGGGTGGGGGCGATTCTGAATCAATCCTCGGCGGCCACCCGGGACGAGTTGTTGAGCGCCCTCGAAGAAGAAGACAAGAGCTTTGCACAAGCGGTGCGCCGCTCGATCTTCACCTTTGCCCACATCGCCAAACGCATCGCGCCGCGGGATGTTCCCGCGGTCTTGCGCGGGATTGACCAGCTCGTTCTTGTCACCGCGCTGGCTGGTGCAAACAGCGACGAAGACAAAGCATCTGCCGAGTTCCTGCTTTCCAACATGTCGTCGCGCATGGCCGACAACCTGCGCGAAGAAATTGCCGAGCGTGGCAAGGTCAAGCAAGCCGACGCCGAAGAAGCCATGACCCAGGTCGTGGGCGCCATCCGCGCGCTGGTCGATGAAGGCACGATCACCTTGAACGAAGAGGAGGCCGAGGGCAGGGACTGATCCCCTGCCCGACCGTCCGCCCATACGGTGCTTGTGGTTGCCCGGCACCCTCTGTATGTCTGGCCCCGCAATTCACATAACCCGTCGAGAACCTCGCATGCCCGCCGAAAAGTCGGAACTGAGCCGCGTTCAGCTTGCAAAATATTATGTCGCCAACCTGTTTCTGAAAGGCGTGATCGGCACCATGCGCTTGCTGCCCTACGAGCGGCGGATCGCAACGATGGGCGCGATTGCACGAGCGCTGTCGCCGCTGGTGGGGTTCACCAAGCGGGTGCGCAGCAACCTGAGATTGACCTGCCCCGAACTGACCGAGAGCGACGTCAAACGCATCTGCCGTGCAGTACCCGACAATGCGGGCCGCGCGATCATGGAGCATTTCTCGCCCGAGGATTTCACCAAAAGGCAAAAGGCTGCCGTCGTGACCGGGCCGGGCTTGGCCGCATTTGACCGCGCCGTCGCCGAGGGCCGCCCGGTGATGATGATCACCGCGCATTTCGGGCATTACCTAGCCGCGCGGATCGCGTTGCAGGCGCACAGCGGCAAACCGATCGGCTGCTTGTACCGGCGCATGGCCAACCCCTATTTCAACGAGATGTATGTCGAAGCCTTTCATAGGACCGGCAAGCCGATGTTCGAACAGGGGCGCCGGGGCATGGTGGAAATGGTGCGTTCGTTGAAGAATGGCGGCATCATCGCCATCGTGTCCGACCTGCACGCCCATGGCGGCGAAGAGCTGACGTTTTTCGGCAAACCGGCGGTGACCTCGGTTCTGAATGCTGAACTGGCCATGAAATACGATGCAGTGCTGATCCCCTGCTATGCGGTGCGCCAACCCAATGGCATCGATTTCCAGATCGTTCTGCATGACCCGGTGCCGCATTCCGACCCCAAGACCATGACCCAGTTCATCAATGATGATCTGGAAGGAATGGTGCGCCAGCACATGGGTCAGTGGTTTTGGATTCACCGGCGCTGGAAAGCCTGGAACGGCCTGGGCGTTCAGCCTGAAGACATGCCCTGAGCCCTCAATCCACCCGCGCGGCCGCGATGATCGGCCCGTGCCCGGCCTGTTGCAGCAAGACCACGGCCGGCAACTCAGACGCCACCGAGACCTGGAACACCTGCGGCCCGGCCCCATCCCATTGCCCGCCGACATGCCAGGCGTCGATCACGTTGGTATAGTCCAACTCGCGCCCGGCCAATTCACCCCGGCGGATCGAGGCGTGACGCAATGGCGTGTATTGCACGACCCGGACGTCATAGACTGTGCCCGATGGCAGATCGACCGGGGCAACCTGGACCGAAACGGTATCACCGGTTCGCGTCGCCGACACCTGCGCCATGGGCGGCGCGCTCAGATGGCTATCGATCACCCGTTCCAACTGTTCGCGTCTGGCCCCGACGATATCCTGCTCCCCGTTGACCACCATCTGCGGCGTATAGATCATGTCGCGCCCGCCCCGGCGCGCATAGGTGCGCTGGCGTGTGGTGTGGAACGGGTTGGCGTATTCGTCCTTCCAGCCGATATAGTCCCAGTAGTCCACATGCAGGGCCAGGCCGATCACGTCATCACGCTTGGCCAGATCGTGCATGATCGCATCCGCCGGCGGACACGAAGAACAGCCCTGCGAGGTAAAAAGCTCGACCACCACCGGACCGTCGGCCGCGGCCGGGACGGCGAGAAACAGGGACAGAAGGGTGGCGGTCAGTCGATGTCGTGGCATGGTCGGCTCAAGGCTCGTGGTTTACGGGAACCGGTTTACAGCCCGTCCGCGTCAAGGGCCAATCAAGGTTTCTTGAGACCAGTTTCGGCGGCAATCCGCAAAAATGTGTGCAATGGTATACAAAAATTGCCGCACCCGCCCTGTTGGACCTTGAACCGCAGGCCTTGGTGATGCAGATACCGCTCAGCGAATCCCAATGCCACGTCATTTGAGAGGGAGGCCACAGATGCCCATCAAAGTCGGACAGGATACCGCCAAGACACGCCGCAGCCTGAGCGTGAATGGCAAGTCCATCTCGTATTACTCGATCCCCGCCGCGCAAGAGGCCGGTCTGGGCGATTTCTCCAAGCTTCCCGCCGCGCTGAAAGTGGTGCTGGAAAACATGCTTCGGTTCGAGGACGGCGGTTTCTCGGTCTCGGTCGATGACATCAAGGCTTTTGCCGAATGGGGCGCAAACGGCGGCAAGAACCCGCGCGAGATCGCCTATCGCCCGGCCCGCGTGCTGATGCAAGATTTTACCGGCGTTCCGGCCGTGGTGGACCTGGCCGCGATGCGTGACGGCATCAAGGCGCTGGGGGGCGATCCGCAGAAGATCAACCCGCTGAACCCCGTCGATCTGGTCATCGACCACTCGGTCATGATCGACGAGTTCGGCAACCCGCGCGCCTTCCAGATGAACGTGGACCGCGAATACGAACGGAACATGGAGCGCTACCAGTTCCTGAAATGGGGCCAGAACGCGTTTAATAACTTCCGCGTCGTGCCTCCGGGAACCGGCATCTGCCACCAGGTGAACTTGGAATACCTAGCCCAGACCGTCTGGACCGACACCGACCAGAACGGTGAAGAGGTCGCCTATCCCGATACGCTGGTCGGCACCGACAGCCACACCACCATGGTCAACGGCATGGCCGTTCTGGGCTGGGGCGTAGGCGGGATCGAGGCCGAGGCCGCGATGCTGGGTCAGCCGATCTCGATGCTGATCCCCGAGGTCGTCGGTTTTGAACTGACCGGCGAGATGGTCGAAGGCACCACCGGCACCGACTTGGTTCTGAAGGTCGTGGAAATGCTGCGCGCCAAGGGCGTGGTGGGCAAGTTCGTAGAATTCTACGGCGAAGGCCTGGACCGTCTGCCGCTGGCCGACCGCGCGACCATCGCCAACATGGCGCCTGAATACGGCGCGACCTGTGGCTTCTTCCCGATCGACAACGAAACCCTGCGCTACCTGCGCAACACCGGCCGCGACGAGGACCGCATCGCGCTGGTCGAAGCCTATGCCAAGGAAAACGGTTTCTGGCGCGACGAGAATTATGCCCCGGTCTACACCGACACTCTGTCGCTGGACATGGGCACCATCGTCCCTGCCATCTCGGGCCCCAAGCGCCCGCAAGACTATGTGCCGCTGACCAACGCCAAGGCCGCCTTCCGCAAGGAAATGGAAAACACTTTCAAACGCCCGATGGGCAAGGAAGTGCCGGTCAAAGGCGAAGACTACACCATGGAATCGGGCAAGGTCGTGATCGCCTCGATCACCTCGTGCACTAACACCTCAAACCCCTATGTGATGATCGGCGCCGGTCTGGTTGCGAAAAAGGCGCATGAGCTGGGCCTGAACCGCAAGCCTTGGGTGAAAACCTCGCTGGCGCCGGGATCGCAGGTCGTGTCCGAATACCTCGAGGCCGCCGGCCTGCAAGAGCATCTGGACGCCATCGGCTTCAACCTGGTGGGTTACGGCTGCACCACCTGTATCGGCAACTCGGGCCCGATCCAGAAAGAGATCTCGGAAGCCATCGCCGAGGGCGATCTGGTGGCAACCTCGGTCCTGTCGGGCAACCGCAACTTCGAAGGCCGGATCTCGCCCGACGTGCGCGCCAACTACCTGGCCTCGCCGCCGCTGGTGGTGGTCTATGCGCTGGCCGGCACGCTGGACATCGACCTGACCTCGGAACCGATCGGTCAGGACAAGGACGGCAACGACGTCTACATGAAGGATCTCTGGCCGAGCCAGAAAGAGATCTCGGATCTGGTCGAAGCTACCGTGACCCGCGAGGCGTTCCAGTCGAAATACGCCGATGTCTTCAAGGGCGACGAGAAATGGCAATCGGTGGAAACCACCGATGCCGAGACCTATGACTGGCCGCCGACGTCGACCTACATCCAGAACCCGCCCTACTTCCAAGGTATGGGGGCACAGCCGGGCACCATCTCGAACATCGAAGGCGCCAAGGTTCTGGCTATTCTGGGCGACATGGTCACCACTGACCACATCTCGCCGGCTGGTTCGTTTGCAACCACCAGCCCCGCAGGCAAATACTTGCTGGAGCGCCAAGTGCAACCGCGCGAGTTCAACTCGTACGGGTCGCGCCGGGGCAACCATGAGGTCATGATGCGCGGCACCTTCGCCAACATCCGCATCAAGAACGAGATGCTGGACGGCGTCGAGGGTGGTTACACCAAAGGCCCCGATGGTCAGCAGACCTCGATCTATGACGCATCGATGGCCTATCAGGCAGAAGGCACGCCGCTGGTCGTGATCGGTGGCGAGCAGTATGGCGCCGGTTCCTCGCGGGACTGGGCGGCAAAGGGCACCGCGCTGCTGGGCGTCAAGGCCGTGATCGCAGAAAGCTTCGAGCGTATCCACCGTTCGAACCTGGTGGGCATGGGTGTCATCCCGTTCGAGTTCACCGCCGGCGACAACCGCAAGACGCTGGGCTTGAAAGGCGACGAGACCTTCTCGATCCACGGTCTGGACACGATCCAGCCGCTGCAGGAGGTGCCCTGCACCATCACCTATGCGGACGGGACCGAGAAGACCATCACGCTCAAGTGCCGCATCGATACCGCGCCCGAGATCGAATACATCGAAAACGGCGGCGTGCTGCACTACGTGCTGCGGAACCTGGCCAAGGCCAGCTAAGCCGGCACAAAGCCAAGAACACAAGGGCGCCCCGACCGGGCGCCCTTTTTCATTTCAGGCATTTCAACTATCGCGTTGTGTTTTCTGCAGACTGCCGGTCTGTTTGCGACATGGAAAAAGTTGCATTGATAACCGGCGGCGCGCGTGGAATTGGCCGGGCCATCGCGGTTGATCTGGCCGCGGATCATCGTGTCGCCCTGACGTGGCACACGACCGAACCACAGCCCCTGCCCGATGACCGACCGGCGCTGACCCTGCACAGCAATCTGACGCAAGAAGGTCAGCCCGAAGACGTGGTGCGCCGCGTCAGCGACAGATACGGCCGGCTGGATGTCATCGTCAACAATGCCGGGCTGGTTCAGGCCACCCCGAAGGACCGGTTCAGCCAAAAGGATCACCAGGCCATTCTTGATCTCAACCTGTTGGTACCGGCCGCCCTGCTGGCCGCCGCGTTGCCTTACCTGCAGCGGGGAGCGTCGATCGTCAGTATCTCGTCCGTCAACGCCGCGCTTCCCCCGCACGACGCCGCGACCTATGGGGCCAGCAAGGCTGCGCTGAACTTGTGGACCCGCGCCATGGCGAAAGAACTGGGTCCTGACGGCATTCGCGTCAACGCGGTGGCTCCTGGAGCGATCAACATCCCCGAAGCCCCCAGACCCGACGATCTGACCGACCTGTTCGTTCAGAACACGGCGCTGGGGCGTGTTGGGACACCAGAAGACATAGCGCGCGCAGTTCGCTTTCTCGCATCCGAAGACGCGTCCTTCATCACCGGAGAGGTGCTGACCGTCTCTGGCGGTATCGCCTGTAGCCCCGGCGCTACTGCGCGGCGGCTTTCTCCAGCGCCGGGCGAATGGTGTTTTCGATCACGCGCTGGGTGATCGGGCCGGCAAACCGCAGGATGATCGTGCCGTCACCGTCGATCACGTAGGTCTCGGGCACGCCGTAGACGCCCCAGTCCAACCCCATGCGGCCGTTTTCATCGCGCCCGATGGCGGCATAGGGATCGCCCAGCTCGGCCAGGAACGCATCGGCATTGGCAAGCTTGTCTTTGTAGTTGATGCCGTAGACCGGAATACCTTCCTGCGCCAGTTTCTCGAGGTTCGGATGCTCGGCACGGCAGGGTGCACACCAGCTGGCCCAATAGTTCACCAGCTTGACCTGACCGTCGCGCAGGGTTGCGTCGTCGAACCCCTGTTTGCCCGGAAACTCGGTCAGGACAACGGGCGGCGCGGGCTGGCCTTCGCGGGCCGAGGGCAGCGCGTTGGGATCTTCGCGGAACATGCCGATGGCCGCCAGCACGGCGAAGGCGCCGAAAATCAGGGGCGGAGCAATCATCAAGGGCGAGATCTTAGCCATTGCGCGACACCCTCTGTTCGATCTTTTCCATCTCGGCCCGAACCTTGCGCCCACGCAGGATGCTGAAAACCACCAGCGCCACCAGCAGGACGATCGAGGCCGCGTAGGAGGACAGAACCGTTTCGGCGTATTTTCCCAGATCAGGCATCATCCGTTTACCCTTTCCCTTGCCAGCAGCGCCTTGATGCGCCGCGCGCGGATTTCGGTGCCGGTCCGATACAGGACCAGCGCGATGAACAGCAGCACGAAGCCGATGATGCAGGTCAGCAGCGGGTAGAAGAACACGTTGCTGACCTTTTCCTCGGTATCCGTGCCGGTGACCGCCCCGACCCGCATGACCGAGGCACCCTGATGCAGGCCTTGATTCCAGAAATTGACCGCATAGCGGCTGAGGAAGGCAAAGACCGAACCGACCAGACATAGGACCGAGGTCAGGTCGGCCGCAGTATCCGGATCATCGATCGCCTCCCACAGGGCGACGTAGCCCAAATAGAAAAGGAACAGGATCAGGAACGAGGTCAGGCGCGGATCCCAGGCCCACCAGGTGCCCCACATGGGCTGTCCCCAGATGGCCCCGGTCGCCAGCGCGATCAGCGTCATTACGATGCCTACCGGCGCGGCGGCGCGTGCTGCAAGCGCGCTGACATGGTGACGGCGCACCAGCCAGACCAGCGACGTGACCAGCATCATAATCCAGCAATTGATCGCCATCAGGGCCGATGGCACATGCAGGTAGATGATCTTGACCGTCGACCCTTGCTTGTAGTCGTCAGGCGTGAAGAAAAAACCCCAGACAAGACCGATCACCAGACAGACGGCAGAGCTGATCCAGAAGAACGGCAGCACGCGCTCGGTCGTGGTGAGGAACTTCTTGGGGTTTGCGTATTCCCAGAGGGCGTTGGCTTTGGATGCTATGGACATGTCGCTTATCTAGTCCGTCTCGGGGCGGTTCTCAATTGACATCGGTCAACGCAGATTGACGCGGAGAACCGCGGCGCTGGCAAAGGGCAGCAGGGCGATGGTTGCGGCGGTGATCCCGGCCAGCATCAGCAGAGGCGTGGCGGTCTCCATCCCGGTGGCGCCGCGACGGGCCACCTCGGCTCCGAAGATCAGCGTGGGCACGTAAAGCGGCAGCACCAGCAGCGACAGCAGAAGGCCGCCGCGCTTGAGCCCCACGGTCAGGGCTGCGCCGAAAGTGCCGATCACGCTGAGCGCGGGCGTGCCGATCAACAGCGAGACGACCAGCCAGCCAAAACCGGGGCCAGGCAGGTTCAGCAGCACCCCAAGCACTGGCGCGGCCAGCACCAGCGGCAGACCGGTGGTGATCCAATGTGCCAAGGCCTTGATCGCGGCCACCGACTCCAGCGGCAGCGGCGCGGTGGCCAGCAGGTCCAGCGACCCGTCCTCCCAATCCAAGGCCAGCAGGCGATCGAGCGACAGCAGACATGCCAGCAATGCACCCAGCCACAGCACCCCCGGCGCGATGGTCGCCAACAGCGAGGATTGGGGGCCCACTGAAAACGGGACCAGAACGGTGACGATCAGGAAGAAGGCCAGCCCGAGGCCGAACCCTCCGCCCGCGCGGAAGGACAGTTTCAGGTCACGCAACAGCAGGGCGATCACAGGAAGCCTCCGTCGAAGTCATCCAGCGCCTTGGGGCGCGCCTTGTTGGGGCCGACATCCAAGACCTCACCATCGAGGCCCAGGTCGATATGGGTGGCAATCAGGGCCGAGCCGCCCTGCCCCAGATGCGCCCGCACCGCATCGGCGAACATCGCCACCGCGGTCTTGTCCAGTGACACGGTGGGTTCGTCCAGCATCCAGATCGGGCGGCCGGTCACCAGCATTCGGGCCAAACCCAGCCGGCGTTTCTGACCCGCCGACAGGTTGCCTGCGTGACGATCAGCTAGTTCGTTCAGCCCAAAGGCATCCAGCGCGGGCTGGATGTCGCGCGTGCCAAAGACCGAGGCCCAGAAGGTCAGGTTCTCGGTCACGGTCAGGGTGGGTTTCAGCCCGTCGGAATGGGCGGCATAGGCGATCCGGTCCTCTGCCCCCTCGATCCGGCCCGAGAGCGGCTGTTGCAGCCCGGCCAGCGTGCGCAGGAGGGTGGTCTTGCCGATCCCGTTCGGGCCGCGCAGGATCAGCGCCTTGCCCGGGGGTAGCGCGAAACTGAGGCCTTCGAGCACAGGGAGGCCCCCTCGGGCGATGGCAAGGTCGGTCACGGTCAGTGTCATGAGACCCGCTTATCCGATTGGTTGCGGGGGAAAAAGGACGGATTTGCCGCAGGGCCTGTTGGCGGGTGGGATGTGAGGGGCCAGCCCCTCACGCACCCCGGGATATTTGGGGCCAAATGAAGGGGTCAGACTGGCAACAGGGCCAGAGCGATCCGGCGGCCTTCGGACAACAGCACGTTGTAGGTGCGGCAGGCGGCGGGCGAGTTCATGATCTCAACCCCGATGCCGGCCTCCTCGAGGGCTGTGCGCAATTCGAACGGGATCTGCGACAGATCGGCGCCGGTGCCGATGAACAGCACGTCAATCTGCGCGGCGAGTCCCAGCAAGGGCGCCGGGTCCTGCAGGCCTGACCAAGGGCCGGTTCCGCTGGGGCCCGTCAGGACGGCGCCGTGGAACACCTGACCGCCGATGCGGAAGAATCCGGGGCCGTAGCCGTCTATTGGGGCGGCGTCGGTGAAAGTGATCTCGTTCAAGCGCATAAGGTCTTTTAGCCCCAAAGCGGCAGGCCCGACAAGGCCGATGCGGCGATGGCGACATAGGCAATAGCGCGGTAGAGGCGGTCTCGCGTCGGACGGAACAGCCATCCGCCCAGCCAATTGCCCAGCAAGTTCGGGATCGCAAGCGCCAGGCCCAGCGCGGTCGTTGCAACCGTGAGGCGGCCCATCAAGCCGAGATATCCGAAGATCAGGAAATCGAAGGCAAACAGAAACAGAAGAACCGTCGCGCGAATGACCGCCACCGGCAGCGGCCGCGACATGTAGAACAGGATGACGGCAGGCCCGGGCAACCCCGCGACACCACCGAGGAAGCCCGCCGCCGCGCCGATGGCCGTGAC
The DNA here is from genome assembly GCF_059613165.1 of Ruegeria sp. BHSB172. Lineage (NCBI taxonomy): Bacteria > Pseudomonadati > Pseudomonadota > Alphaproteobacteria > Rhodobacterales > Roseobacteraceae > Ruegeria > Ruegeria sp. BHSB172. The sequence continues at coordinate 31,534 of NZ_JBXWRZ010000017.1, read as the reverse complement.
CATGCCACGCCGGACCGGTCCGGTGTAGCGCAGGCCAAGGACCAGCGCCGCCAGCATGGAAAGACTGAGCGTGCTGACAGTATATCGGAACACCTCGGGCGGGACCTGCGACAGCACCCACAGACCCACCGGCAAGGTCAGGGCGCATCCCGTGATCAGCCGTGTCAGATCGGAGCGTTCGACATGGGCCCAGGCGCGGCGCAGGTTCGGCAGAGGGCCAAACACATCCATGCAGGTCAGGGCGATCAGGGCGCCGAACGGACCCAGATGCGGCGTCGCGAGGGGCAGAAAAACCAGCGCGGTGCCAAACCCAGTGAACCCGCGTACGATGCCGCCCAGAAGCGCCGCAAAAACGACAATGGCCAGCCCCTCAGGGGGCTGGCCGAACAGATCAGGCGTCGATATTGGCAAACTGGTTTCCGGCCGTGTTCGACGGCTTGGACCAGTCACGTTTGACCCCCAGCCACAGCAGGATGGTCGAGGCCACGAAGACCGACGAATAGGTCCCCACGATCACGCCCCAGATCATTGCGAAGACGAACCCACGGATCACGTCGCCGCCCAGGACATAGAGCGAGATCAGCGCCAACAGGGTGGTGACCGAGGTCATCACCGTCCGGCTGAGAGTCTCGTTGATCGAGAGGTTCAGAACCTCTTTCAGGTCTTTTTTCTTGTATTTGCGCAGATTCTCGCGCACCCGGTCGAACACGACCACGGTGTCGTTCAGCGAATAGCCGACGATTGTCAGCAGGGCCGCGATGATCGCCAGATCGAAGCGGATCTGCAGTTCCGAGAAGATGCCGATCGTCAGCAGCACGTCATGCACCAGCGCGGCCACAGCACCCAGCGCGAACTGCCATTCGAAGCGCAGCCAGATGTAGACCAGCACCGCCCCGATCGCCAGAACCACGGCGATCACGGCGGTCTGGATCAACTCGCCCGAGACCTTGGGACCCACCGATTCGACTGACACGAACTGGATATCGGGCACGACGGCCCGCAACGCATCTTCGACCGCGGTGATGGTCGCGGCCGAGACGGCCTCGGCGTCGTCCTGTGCCTGAATGCGGATCATGGCCACGTTTTCATCCGGGCCGAAGGTGGGATCAAACACTTCGGTGATCGACACGTCGCCCAGGCCCAGCGGGGTGATCGCATCCCGGTACAGACCCACATCGATTTCCTGCGCACTTTGCGTACGGATCGTGGTGCCGCCGCGGAAGTCGATGCCAAAGTTCAGGCCCTGGAGCAGGAACGACGTGAAGGCGATGACCATCATCAGCCCCGAGATGCCCAGCCACAGCTTCCAGCGGCTGAAAAAATCGAACGAGGTGCTTTCGGGTACGAGTTTCAGTCTCATGTCAAACCTCGATCGTTTTCGGGCGGCGGCGCTCGAACCACATGACCACCATCAAGCGCGTCACGAAGATCGCGGTGAACACCGACGTCAGGATGCCCAGGCCCAATGTGATGGCAAAGCCGCGTACCGGACCACTGCCCATGGCGAACAGGATCACGGCGGTGATAAAAGTGGTGACGTTGGCGTCCAAAATGGCCGACAGCGCCTTTTCATAGCCCAGCTCGATCGCGCGGGCGGGGCCTTTCGACGATTTCAGTTCCTCGCGGATGCGCTCGAAGATCAGAACGTTGGCGTCCACCGCCATGCCCACCGTCAGAACGATGCCCGCAATGCCCGGCAGGGTCAGCGTTGCCCCGATCAGGGACAGAAGGCCAAAGATCAAGCCCACGTTGATCAGCAGCGCGATGTTGGCGAAGATGCCGAATAGGCCATAGCTGAGGGCCATGAAGACCAGCACCGCCGCGAAAGCAACGATGGTGGCCACCTTGCCCGCCTCGATGCTGTCCTGCCCCAATTCGGGGCCGATGGTGCGTTCTTCCAGGAACTCCAGCCCCGCGGGCAGTGCACCGGCTCGCAGCAGGACGGCCAGGTTGGTGCTTTCCTCGACGGTGAAATTGCCGGTGATGATGCCCGAGCCGCCGGGGATGTGGCTCTGGATGACCGGGGCCGAGATGACTTCGTCGTCCAGCACGATGGCGAAGGGCGCGCCGATATTGTCACGGGTATAGTCGCCGAACTTTCGCGCACCCGTAGTATTGAACCGGAAACTGACGGCCGGGCGACCGTTCTGGTCGAAGGACGGCTGCGCGTCCACCAGTTCCTCGCCAGTCACGACGGGGGCGGCCTCGATGGTGTAGTAAACGCCGTTTTCGTCGATCGAGGGCACGACCTTTTCGCCGATGCCCGCCGGGGCGTCAGGGTCCGTCCCGCGCGAGACCACGGGGTTGAAGGTCAACTGTGCGGTGGTGCCGATGATCTCTTTCAGCTCGCTGGCGCTGCCGATTCCGGGCACCTGGATCAGGATTCGGTCGGTGCCCTGGCGCTGGATCGTGGGTTCGCGGGTACCGACCTCGTCGATCCGGCGGCGCACGATCTCCAGCGCCTGGCGCACGGTGCGATCGTCAGAGGCCAGTTTCTCGGCCTCGGACAATTGCACCACGATGGTGTCGCCCTCGGCGCGTACGTCGATATCGGTGGCGCCCGCCCCGGTCAGGGATTGGATCGGGCGGGCCAGGCCACGCACCACCTCCAATGCGCGGGGCATGCCTTCGGGCTGACTGATGCGGACGCGAATCTCATCGGGCTCTGACGGCTGCCGACGGATGGTGCCGACCTCGGAGCGCACGTCGCGCAGCGCGTTGCGGATTTCCGGCCACATGGCCTCCATCCGGGTTTCGTACACGTCGCTGACTTGCACTTCGGCCAACAGATGCGCACCGCCGCGCAGATCAAGCCCAAGGTTGACCAGCGACGAGGGCATCCAATTCGGCCATTGCGCGGCCTGCGTCTGCATCTCAAGGGTGTCGTTACCCAACTCAATAGCCGCCTTGGCGTCGTTCGATTGCTCGACCCGCGTGTAGAAGGCGTTCGGCAGGGCCAACAGCAAGCCAACCACGCAGACCAGCCAGATCAGGACCCGCTTCCAGGTGTCAATTTGCAGCATTACCCTGCCTTTTCCGTCGATTGTCGCGCGAAGTTATTTCGCCGGCTCGGTCTTGTTCAGAACCTGAGCGATGGTCGATTTGATCACGCGGACCTTCACGCCATCGGCGATTTCGACCTCGATCTCGTTCTCGCCTTCCTTGACCTTCGACACCTTGCCGATCAGGCCGCCCTGCGTGACCACCTGATCGCCACGGCGCACGGCCTCGACCATGGCCTGATGTTCCTTCATCTTCTTCTGCTGCGGACGGATCAGCAGGAAGTACATGATCGCAAAGATCAGAATGAGCGGGAGAAACTGGGCGATTGCGCCACCTTCCATGGGATATTCCTTTTTTCTTGAGGTCGCGGTCGGAGCGCCGCGAATTTGGCGGGAAACTATGCCCTGCAATCGACCTTTGCAAGCAACGCCGCCGCGGATTCGCGCGGACATGGGGCAACGGCAGGGCACACCAAGGCAAAACGTTGCAGGAATACACTATGAACACGATTCGCCTCAGCTATATTCGAGCCGAGTGGAGGGCCCATGCGACATTTTTTCAAACCGCTGTTCAGATTGGCTCTTTTGCTGTGCACCCTCACCCTGACAGCGGTGGAGTCGCCCCCTGCCACCGCGCAAGAGGCCCCGCCCCAGCCTACCGATGCCGAGATCGCACAGGCCGAAGCATTCCGGGCCCCGGTGATCGTGGACGGCGATACGCTGTTTCACATTCGTGGGTCCAGCGCCCTGCCCGCCCCCGAACGGGCCGAGAACATCCAGAACACCATCGTCACCGTGGCCGAGTCGTCGGACCGGCCTGACGTCAGCATCACCTTCGAAGAAACCGAGCTAGGCACCCGCATCCTGGCCGATGGGGTGATTGTCACGATCGTCACCGAGGCAGATGCCGAACTGGATCAGATTGACCTGAAGGTCTTGACCGCCCTGCATGCCGATGCGATCCGCGAGGCGATCCGGTCTTATCGCGCCAACCGCACCGACGAGGCGCGCGTGTCCAGTGCGATCGAGGCCGGTGCCTGGACGCTGGGCTTTGCGGTGTTTGTCGTGACCATCCTGTGGCTACACCGGCGCATCCGACGCCGCACCTTGAGTGTTGTCCGGCGCTATCTGCGCGATGTCGAGGAAGCCACCGCCAAAAGCGTACAGGCCGAGGCCATCGCCGCCCTGATCCGGTACGCGCTGAGCTTCGTGCTTTTGGTCATCTTTTTCCTGGGCTTCTACTATTACCTGTCCTTCGTCCTTCTGGCTTTTGCCGAGACCCGGTATTTCGCCAATTTGCTGCTCACCTATCTGACCGAACCCGTGCTGCTGATCTTCAGGGGTATCATCAGCTATGTCCCGAACCTGATCATGCTGGCGCTGATCGCCTGGGTGACGATGTACATCATCAAGGGCATGCGCGTGTTCTTCGACGCGGTCGAAGCGGGAACCTTCGACTTGGGCGATTTCGAGAAACACTGGGTCAACCCCACGTTCAATATCGCCCGCGTCGTGGTGATCCTGATCGCGCTGGTCTTTGCCGTGCCCTACATACCGGGCTCGGATTCGGCAGCCTTCCAAGGGCTGACGATCCTGGTGGGCGCGATGCTGTCGCTGGGCGCGAATTCTGTGGTCAGCAACATGCTGGCGGGGCTGTTCGTGATCTACCGCCGGTCGACCTCGATCGGGGACCGCATCCAGATCGGCGACCATATCGGCGACGTCGTGCAGATCAAACTGATGGAAACCCATCTGAAATCCATCAAGAACGAATTGATCTCGATCCCTAATGCGCAACTGATGAACTCAGACGTGATCAATTTCTCCAAACCGACCGACGGCAACGGCCTTTTGGTGCACACCACCGTAGGGATCGGCTATGAGGAACCGCCCGAAATGATCGAGGCGATGCTGATCGAGGCGGCGCGGCGCACCAAGGGGCTCAAGGCCCGCCCAGCCCCGTTCGTTCTGTGGGCCGCGCTGGCCGACTATGCCATCAACTACCAGATCAACGCCTATACGACCCGCGGCAATTCGATCCCCAGGATACGCTCGGATCTCCACCGCAACATCGTGGCGGTGTTCAATGAAAACGGCGTGCAGATCATGACCCCGTCCTACATGGCCGATCCGCCCGAACCCAAGATTCCCTCGGCGCCATGGGATGGCCACCTTGCGCATGAAGCGCGCGAAGACACAGAGGATTGAGGCCAATCCGGTGCTACACCCCGCGCGCCAGATGGTGCATAAGCGGGCAAAGTGATTCATTTGCCAGGGATCTGAGCCATGCATGACATCCGCGCAATCCGCGAAAACCCAGCCGCTTTCGACGCTGCCCTTGCCCGCCGGGGCGAAGCGCCGATCTCGGCCGAGCTGTTGCGCTTGGATGAAGCCCGCCGCGCCAAGATCCTGGCCGCCGAAACCGCTCAGGCCGAGCAGAACAAGGCGAGCAAGGAAGTGGGCGCCGCCAAGGCCCGCGGCGACGAGGCCGAGTTCCAGCGCCTGCGCGCGCTGGTGGCCGAGAAGAAGGCCGAGATCGCCCGCATGCAGACCGAGGCCAAGGATCTGGACGCCATGCTGGCCGACAAGCTGTCGCGCATCCCCAACCTGCCCGCCGAGGACGTGCCGGACGGCAAGGACGAAAACGACAATGTCGAGGTGAACCGCTGGGGCACCCCGCCCGAATTCAATTTCGACGCCAAAGAGCATTTCGAGATCGAAGCGGTCCAGAATGGCATGGATTTCGAAACCGCGGCCAAGCTGGCGGGCTCGCGTTTCGTGCTGCTTTCGGGGGGCGTCGCGCGCATTCACCGGGCTCTGGCGCAGTTCATGCTGGACACGCATATCAACGAGAACGGCCTGACCGAGGTGAACGCCCCGGTTCTGGTTCTGTCCGAGATGATGATGGGCACCGGCCAGTTGCCGAAATTCGGCGAGGATAGCTATCAGACCCGCGAGGGGTGGTGGCTGATTCCGACCTCCGAAGTGTCGCTGACCAACATCGTCAACGACACGATGATCGAGGAAAGCTATCTGCCGCGCCGCTACACCGCGCATTCGCTGTGCTTCCGCTCCGAGGCTGGTTCGGCCGGCAAGGACACGCGCGGGATGCTGCGACAGCACCAGTTCGAGAAGGTCGAGATGGTCTCGGTCACGCATCCGGACAAGTCGGACGAAGAGCAAAAGCGCATGCTGCGCTGCGCCGAGGGTATCCTGGAAAAGCTGGGCGTGCCCTATCGCACCGTGATTCTGTGCACCGGCGACATGGGCTTTGGCGCGCGCCGCACCTATGACATCGAGGCCTGGCTGCCGGGTCAGAACACCTATCGCGAGATCAGCTCGGTTTCCACCTGCGGTGATTTCCAGGCCCGCCGGATGAATGCGCGCTTCCGCCCCGAGGGCGGCGGCAAGCCGGAATACGTGCACACACTGAACGGCTCGGGGCTGGCCGTGGGGCGCTGCCTGATCGCAGTTTTGGAAAACGGCCAGCAGGCCGACGGGACCGTGGTCCTGCCCCAGGTGCTGGCCCCCTATCTGGGTGGCAAGCTGACCCTACAAAAGGACGGCACGCTGGCCTGATCCGACACGGATCGCGACCTGACGACAGAAGGCGGAGAAGTTATTTCTTCTTCGCCTTTTTCTTTTCTTTCTTGGATTTCTTGGACTTACCGTCCTTTTTTGACGCCTTGCCGTCTTTCTTCGACTTCTTGTCCTTTTTTGTCTTGGACTTGATCTTTTCTTTGGCTTTCTGGATTGCCGCCTCCATCTCCTTCTTCTTTTTGGCGGCTTTCTCGGCTTTGGCCTTGGCCTTGGCTTTCTTGCGGGCCTTGGCGTCCGCGGCGGCTTTCTCGGCGTCGTCTTCAGCGACTTGCGTCGGTGCCTGTGACTTGCCTGAAACCGCGCGGCCCGAGTTCGGCCTCGGCTTGGTTGTTGTTCGGGCGTTTGGCTTGGCGGGCGTTGCGCCATCTGAAACCGCTTGGTTTGCAGCCAAGATCAGTGCTTGCGCGCGCCGTTTGCCGATACGCGGAACAGCGATCAGGTTTTCAGGATCAGCGCTGGCAAGGTCCTGCGCGGTCTTGATTCCCTGACGTGACAGCTCCTGACCCAAAGCCTTGCCCACACCACGCACGTTCGTCACTGCTGTCATTCAAATGTCCTTTCAAGTTCGAGGGCAGCGATCCAGTCCGCGCGCCATGCCAAACACTACGCCCAACGGATGGCATCTGCGGCCCGAATATCAATTGACGGGTGCGAAGCTGCCCGAGTTGTTCTTTTTTGGGAATGGAACCAAACGCTTTGCATCTTCGTCCCAAAGTTTCAGGTTCAGCGCGGCCAGGGCCTCGGGGAACTTGATCCGGCGCGGCGTGTATTCCTCCGGCAGGTTGTAGTGGCAGGCTCGCAACCGATAGGACGGGATGCGCGCGTTGAAGTGGTGGATGTCGTGCAAGGTGATGCAAGCCACCGCCATGTCGAACCACCATCCGAAATCCAGCGCCGACGACCCCTGCAGCGCCGCAAGCTGCGGATCCAGATCCGGGCGGCGATCCCAGTAGGTATCCTCGAAATTGTGCTGCAGATACACCAGGAACACGCCCAGCATGCCGCCCAACAGTGAAAACACCAGCCAGACCAGAATGCCGGTCAGCCCGGCAATCCAGTAAAGCAACCCGAGGAACACCACGATCGACAGGTTGTGCAGCAGCACGCCGCGCACCCCGAACCGCATCGTGTTCTTGGGCCAGCGATAGCGGATGAAATAGGTGAACAACGCCCCGACCGGCACGAGGATGAACGGGTTTCGGTACAGACGATAAAACAGCCGCGTCTTCCAGTCGGCCGCGTTCCATTCGCGCAGGGTCATGGTGTGGATCTCACCGGTTTCGCGATGTTCCAGATTGCCGATGCCCGCATGGTGCAGATTGTGGTTCTGTTTCATCACCTCGAACGGCGCAAAGGTGAACGGCGACAGGACATGGCCGGCCCATTCGTTCTGCCGTCGGGTTTCAAACAGAGAATGATGCCCGCAGTCGTGCTGCAGCACGTACAGCCGAACGGCGGAAAACGCGAACACCACCCCGGCCGGGATCAGGATGTACCAGCGGTCGACATGGGCGATCGCCAGCGCCAGCGACGCGAAATAAACCGCAAAGGTTCCAAAGTAACTCAGTGCAGCAAGCCGATTGTCCTGCACCGCATATTGCCTTGTGTACTCTCTCAGATCCATCCAGCCCGCTCCCCACGATGGTCCGGTTCAATAGTTCCTTCGAAAACAAGCACGCGAGTCCCGCGCACAAGCTGCACGCGAAATGGGTGCGCACCAGCAAATGCTAGCGCGATGTGTGGGGCCTGTCACGTCCCACACCTGAAAATGCATAAAATTGGCGCGGTTACGCCCTGCCCTTGAGATGTTTGGCCAGCGCGCCGGCATTTTTCTTTCGCCGGCCCTTGTACGGGTTCTTGTCCCCCTGGCCGCGCAGGGTCAGACGGATCGGGGTGCCGGGCATGTCGAAATCATCGCGCAGGCCGTTGACCAGATAGCGCGTATAGCTGGCCGGCATCTTGTCGGGGTGCGAGCACATCACCACGAACCCCGGCGGGCGGGTCTTGGCCTGGGTCATGTAACGCAGCTTGATCCGGCGACCCTGCGGGGCGGGCGGCGGGTGCTGTTCCAGCATCGCCGTCAGCCAGCGGTTCAGGGCCGCGGTCGGAATGCGGCGGTTCCAGACATCATGGGCGCGCAGGATCGCGTCGTGCAGGCGGTCCAGCCCGCGCCCGGTCTTGGCCGAGACCGTCACCAGCGGCGCGCCGCGCAGTTGCGGTAGCAGGCGCTCGAAGGCCTCCTTGAGCTCGCGCAGCTTTTCCTGCTTGTGCTCTTCGACGTCCCACTTGTTGACCGCGACCACCACGGCGCGGCCCTCGCGCTCGGCCAGGTCGGCGATGCGCAAATCCTGCTGTTCGAACGGGATCGCGGCGTCCAGCAGCACCACGACGACCTCGGCGAATTTGACGGCGCGCAGCCCGTCCGAGACCGACAGCTTTTCCAGCTTTTCCTGAACTTTGGCCTTCTTGCGCATTCCTGCAGTGTCAAAGATGCGCATGGGCGTGCCGTTCCAGTCGATGCGCAGGCTGATTGCATCGCGGGTGATCCCGGCCTCGGGGCCGGTCAGCAGACGGTCTTCGCCCAAGATCTTGTTGATCAACGTAGACTTGCCCGCATTGGGTCGGCCGACCACGGCCACTTGCAGAGGCTTCGCGGCGGTGATCGCGGGGGTCTCGCCCTCGGTCTCTCCGGCCTCGTCCAGATCAACGTCGGTATCGGGGGCCTCCTCGGCCTGCTTTTCCTCCATAGCGTCGGCCAAAGGCATCAACGCAGCGTAGAGGTCGGTCATGCCCTCGCCATGTTCCCCCGACAAACGGATCGGCTCGCCCAGTCCAAGGCCATAGGCCTCGAGCACGCCAGCATCGGCCGCCGCGCCCTCGGCCTTGTTGGCCGCCAGGATCACGTGCTTTGAGCGTTTGCGCAGGATCTCGGCGAACAGCTCGTCGGTGGGGGTGACGCCCGTGCGCGCGTCGATCATGAACAGGCAGACATCGGCCATATCCACCGCGCGTTCGGTCAGGCGCCGCATCCGGCCCTGAAGGCTGTCGTCAGTGGCGTCCTCCAGCCCCGCGGTGTCGATCACGGTAAAGCGCAGGTCGCCCAGCCGCCCCTCGCCCTCGCGGAGGTCGCGGGTGACGCCGGGCTGGTCATCGACCAGCGCAAGGCGCTTGCCCACAAGGCGGTTGAACAGGGTGGATTTGCCCACATTGGGGCGCCCCACGATGGCGAGGGTCAAAGACATGATACTCAACTTTCAAGACTCAGACGCGCCCTTTAGCGCATCTTGCCGTCAACGGAAAGCGTGCAGTTGCCCCTTGGTCGAAACCACATAGAGGGTCTGCCCGGCAACGACCGGGGTCGTGGTGGCGCCGCCCGGCACCTCGACCTGGTGCACCAGGGCACCGTCCACCGGATTGAAGAACCGCAAATACCCGTCATTCGAAGCGACGACGATCCGACTGCCGGCCATGATCGGGCCGTAATGCGCGTAGATCGGGCCACGCTTGCCGGGCTTGTCCTTGACGAAGCCCGGAAGATCAACGGCCCAGATCACCGAACCGTCGGCGGCATCGAGCCGCACCAGTTGGCTGCGGTCGCTGATCAGGAACACGCTGTTGCCGGCCGGCCAGACGGTATCGACCGCGCCCTCGAAAGCCGTCCACTTGCGCTCGCCGGATTCGGCCTCGAGCGCGACGGTGCGGCCGGAATGGTTGCCGATATAGATCGTGTTTCCTGCCACGATCGGCCCGCCGGTCACATCCAGGATCTGCGCCGCGGCGCGCCCGCGCCGCCCACCGGCGACCGAGCTGTTCCAGCGGCGGATGCCGCCCTTGCGGAAGGCCGCGGCGACGTCGCCGGACCCGAAGGCAAAGACCGCGAATTCCGAGGCCAGCACCGGCGCCGGCGCCCCCAAAACGTTGCCAACGCTGGGGATGCCCTCGATCTGCCACAGAACGCGCCCGTCCTTTATGTCGATGGCCCAGCCGGTCTGGTCTCCGGCGACCAGATACAGCAGACCGCCGGACACCAGCGGTGCGCCGCTGCCGGTCGCGTCCAGTTTCTGCTGCCAGCGGATCGCGCCCGTCTTGGTGTCAAGCGCCGTCAGCCGGCCAAAGCCCGACGAGACGTACAGAACGCCGTCGGCATGGGCCAGACCGCCACCGGTGGCCTGATCGTCCCGCTCGGTCGGCGGTACCAGGTTGGTGCTCCACGCCACCTGCCCCTGCGGGGACACCGCTGAGACCGTCGCACCGGAATCCAACGTGTAGATCAGGCCGCCCGCCACCACCGGCTCGGCTGTGATACGCTGCTTGCGCCCATCACCTTTGCCGATATCGACGGACCAGACACGCTGAGGTGTGGCCGACAGCGCCGCATTCGTGGTGCGGAAGGACTGGGTGCCGGGGCTTTGCGCCCAAGCAGTGTTGCGCTGCGATGCAGGCAGGCTGATCGGTTTGGCCCCGCTGCGCTGGACGGTTTCAAGATCCTGGGACGGGCGGATGTCTTCGCGCTCTCCGGGCAGGATGACTTCGGGCTCTTCGCAGGCACTCAAAGCAGTCAGGGCGATTGCCGCAACCGTCAAGCCAACGCGGGAAATAAGTGGTTTTGACATGGAAATCGGTACTCGCCTGTCTTGCGTTGCGTGCTGGCTGTCGCGCCTCAACCCTGTTGAGCCACGACCGGTTCGGGCGTGCCGCCCAGTGCAACGATCAGTTGCCCGGCCCGCTGCCGGATTTCGGTTCCGGCCTCGGCATCCTGGCGCAAAGCCTGCAGCCGGTCCAGCGCGGCCTGTACGTCACCCTCGGCGACGTCGATCAGGGCCAGCTGCTCTTGGGCCAGCAGGCGCAAAGGCGCGCCCGGCACGGCCAGCGCCTCGAACTGCTGACGCCGATCCGCCGCCGGCAAGGTATCGGCCTGCAGCAACAGCGCCTTGAAGCTAGCGATCGCGCGATAGATCTCTGGCAGGTCACCCTGTACGGCGATGGCGTTCAGACGCTCGACCGCTTGGGGAACCGACCCCGCCTCGGCCCGCGAGGCCGACAGAAGGAAGTTCACCACCGCGTCGCCGCCGGGCGCATGGGCCTCGATCCCCTCGAGCGTCGCCGCGCGGTCCGCGGGTTCGTTCTGAACCATCGCCGCCACAATCGCGTCGCCCAGATCCTGGGCCTGAGCGGTGCTGCGGGCCTTGCGGTATTCGTTGAAGGCGGCGCCCCCGACGATCAGCACCACCAAGGCCACGCCGACCCAGCCCCACCGGCGCAACAGCATGTAAAGCCTGTCGCGGCGCACCTCTTCGGTGACTTCATCAATGAAACTGTCGACGTCGCTCATTCCTGCCCCCGGGGGATTTCGTCATCTGTCTGGCGACATGTCATACCCCGCCGCCACCATCAAGCCAAGTGGCACAAATGCACAAATGCATGGCGTGCGGCCCCTCTTGCGAAAGAAATTGAACCGAACTATTCAGTTCAGTATGGACAAGTGGCCCGGTCCACCCCATCTCTTGCCACACGTTTGTGGATTTAAGGCCCCAATTTCAAGGAGAGACACGGCATGCGGTTGATATCCCTGATCAACGCCGTTCTGGTCATAGTAGCGTTGTATTTTCTGGTATTTGAACGCGATGCCCTGTTTGCCTTTGCCGGCCGCGAAGGTCCGGCCACTCAGACCGAGGCCTCGGCCGAGGCCGTTGAAACCGCCCCGACCAAGGCCATTCGGGTCGTGGCCCTGCGCTCGACCGCCCGCGAGATCGACAGCGCCGTTCTGCTGCGTGGCCAGACCAAGGCCAACCGCCAGGTGCAGGTCCTGGCCGAAACCACGTCGACCGTGATCTCGGAACCGATGCGCAAGGGCGCCTTCGTCGAGCCCGGCGACGTTATGTGCCAGCTTGATCCCGGCCCGCGCCCGGCCCAACTGGAGCAGGCCAAGGCCGCCCTGGCCGAGGCGCAAAGCCGCATCCCCGAGGCCGAGGCCAAGTTGCAAGAGGCCACTGCGCGCGTCGCCGAGGCTGAAATCAATCTGCGCGCCGCCCGCAAACTGTCCGAGACCGGATTTGGATCGGAAACCCGCAAGATTTCCGCCGAAGCAGAAATGGCCGCCGCCCTGGCCGGAGTTAAATCGGCCGAGGCACAACTGAAATCGACCCAAGCCAGCATCGAGGGGGCCGAAGCCTCGGTGGACGCGGCCCAGCTTGAGGTGGACCGCCTGACGATCAAGGCCCCGTTCCGGGGCCTGCTGGAAAGCGACGCCGCCGAGCTGGGCAGTCTGATGCAGCCCGGATCGCTGTGCGCGACCGTGATCCAGCTGGACCCGATCAAGCTGGTCGGGTTCGTCCCCGAAACCTCGGTCAACCGCATCACGGTCGGCGCCCCGGCGCAGGCGCAGCTGGTGACCGGCCTGCAGGTCGAGGGCCGCGTGACCTTCCTCAGCAGGTCCGCCGACGAGACCACCCGCACCTTCGAGGTGGAAATCACCGTGCCCAACCCCGAACTGCTGATCCGCGACGGGCAGACCGCCAGCATCCAGATCGCCGCCGAAGGTGCAAAGGCGCATCTGCTGCCGCAATCGGCGCTGACCCTCAACAACGAGGGTCAATTGGGCGTGCGCACCGTCGGATCGGGCAACATCGTGAACTTCCTGCCCATCCGCCTGCTGCGCGACAGCGCCGACGGGGTTTGGGTGGGCGGACTGCCTGAAACCGCCGACGTCATCGTGGTCGGCCAGGAATTCGTGACCGCCGGCGTTGCCGTCGAGCCGACCTATCGGGATGCGTCGCAATGACCGGTATCGTCTCCTGGGCCGCCGATCGGGCCCGCATGGTTCTGGCGTTCATCGCAATCTCGCTGATCATCGGCGGCTATGCCTATGTCGGCCTGCCCAAAGAGGGCGAGCCGGACATCGAGATTCCCGCCTTGTTCGTGTCGGTGCAGTTTCCCGGCATATCGGCCGAGGACAGTGAAAACCTGCTGATCAAGCCGATGGAAACCGAGCTTGCGGATCTGGACGGCCTGAAGGAAATGACCGCCACCGCCGCCGAAGGTTACGCCGGGATCGCGCTCGAGTTCGACTTTGGTTGGGACAAGACCGCCATCACCGCAGACGTGCGCGACGCGATGAACAGCGCCCAGGCCAAGTTCCCCGAAGGCGCCGAGCAATACACGCTGACCGAGATCAACTTCTCGGAATTCCCGATCGTCATCGTCAACCTGTCGGGCCCGGTACCCGAACGCACCATGGCGCGCATCGCGAAAGATCTGCAGGATGACCTCGAAGCGTTGGATTCCGTGCTCGAGGCCGGGATCGCGGGCAACCGGGACGAGATGCTGGAAGTGATCATCGATCCGCTGCGGCTCGAGGCGTACAACGTCACCGCAGCAGAGCTGATCAACGTGGTACGGAACAACAACCAGCTCATCGCCGCCGGCGAGGTCGAAACCGAACAAGGTGCGTTTTCGGTCAAGATCCCGTCGTCGTTCAAGACGCCCGAAGACGTCTACGGCCTGCCGATAAAGGTCAATGGCGACCGGGTCGTGACCCTGGGCGAACTGGCCGAGATCAACTACACCTTCGAAGACCGCGAAGGGACCGCCCGGTTCAACGGCGAACCGACCGTGGCGCTGCAGGTGGTCAAGCGCAAAGGCTTCAACCTGATCGACACCGTGGCCCAAGTGAAGGAAACCGTCGCCAAGGCCGAAACGAAATGGCCCCCCGAGTTGCAGGCGGCGGTGGATGTCGGCACGTCGAACGACCAGAGCCGCATCGTGGGTTCGATGGTCAGCCAGCTGGAAGGCTCGGTCCTGACGGCCATCGCACTGGTGATGATCGTGGTTCTGGCTTCTTTGGGTACCCGGGCGGCGCTGCTGGTGGGCTTCGCGATTCCGACCTCGTTCCTCTTGTGCTTTGCCTTCCTGGCGATCATGGGGGTCAGCATCTCGAACATCGTGATGTTCGGCCTGATCCTGGCCGTGGGGATGTTGGTCGATGGCGCGATCGTGGTGGTGGAATATGCCGACAAGCGCATCGCCGAGGGTGTCGGCCCCATGCACGCCTATGTCGAGGCCGCGCAGCGGATGTTCTGGCCCATCGTTTCGTCCACCGCGACGACGCTGTGCGCCTTTCTGCCCATGCTGTTCTGGCCCGGCATTCCGGGCGAGTTCATGGGGATGCTGCCGGTCACGCTGATCTTCGTTCTGTCGGCCTCGCTGATCGTGGCGCTGATCTATCTGCCGGTGATGGGCGGTGTATCTGGCCGGTTGAGCCGCGTGTTCGACCGCAGCTCGAACTGGCTGCGCGCGCGGACGCCCTGGTGGGTGCGTGCCATCATGGTGCCGCCGGCGGTCTACATGATCTTCCTGGGCGCGATGCAGTTGCTGAATCCCACGTATCTGTTGCCGGAAGGCGCAGGCGGTGGGTTCTTGCTGGGCGTGGTGCTATTCCTGTTCGGCGCCTTTGCCGGATCGGTCACGCTCAGCGCGGCCCGGATCGAGCGCAAGCCGGATGAGCGCGTGCAAACGGCCAAGGAACATACGCCCTTTGGTTATGTCATCAAGTTTCTTGTCGGCAATCCGATCATGCCCATCGTCTCGATCGTGGCAGTAGGATTCGCGGTGATGACAGTGATGACCATGTACGGCCAGAACAACCGCGGTGTCGAATTCTTCGTCGAAAGCGAGCCGGAACAGGCCACCGCCTATGTCCGCGCACGGGGCAACCTGTCGCTGGCCGAAAAGGACGCGCTGGTCTTCGAAGCAGAACAGGTGATCAGCCAGCATCCGGCGGTGATCAACGTGTTCTCGTTCGCCGGTGAAGGCGGCCTGAACCAGAACACCGGCGGGGCGCAGGCTCCGGCGGACACGGTGGGCCGCGTGCAGTTCGAGATCATCCCGTGGGAGGATCGCCCGAACGTGTCAGAACCTGTCGCAGGCGGATTGTTCGAGAAGCACACCGTCGCGCCCGAGTATGACGGCGATTTCGTGATCGACCAGTTGAACGCCGAACTGGCCAAGCTGCCGGGTTTCGTGGTCGAGATCCTGCCTCTGGAACAGGGTCCGGCCTCGGCCAAGCCCGTGCACCTGCGGATCAAGGGCGACGACTGGGATGACCTGACCAGCGCGACGCTGACCGCGCGCAAAATGTTCGAAAACACCCCGGGCCTGATCAAGATCGAGGACACCCTGCCCCTGCCCGGCATCGACTGGCAGATCGACGTCGACGTGGCCAAGGCCGGCCGGTTCGGTGCCGACGTGGCCACCGTCGGAGCGATGGTGCAGTTGGTGACCCGTGGCATCCTGCTGGGCGAAATGCGCCCCGAAAGCGTGGATGAAGAGATCGAGATCCGCGTGCGTCTGCCCGATCAGGATCGGGTCCTGTCCACGTTGGATACGCTCAAGGTGCGTACTCCGGACGGGCTGGTGCCTTTGTCGAACTTCATCACCCGCAAACCGGTGGCAAAGCTGGCCCAGATCAATCGGGTGGATCAAGAGCGCTATTACGACGTCAAGGCCGACGTGGAGTCCGGTCTGAGCAAAGTGGTGATCGACACCCCGGACGGAGAACAGCGACTGGCCGTTGTACGCGAAGTGACCGAAGGCTCGGAACCTGAAAGTGCGACAATCAACGGTGCCAATGGTACAGCCTATTCTCTGGTTCAGTTGACCGGCGCGGACACCTTGCAGGAGGTGCAGACCGCCATTGATGACGGCGACGCCCGCCTGACGCTGATCAACCCGAACGAACGGATCGCGGTACTGACCGAGTGGCTGGACACTCAGCCCTTTGCCAACACGATCACCTGGGAATGGACCGGAGATCAGGAAGACCAGGCCGAAAGCCAGGCCTTCCTATCCAGCGCCTTCCTGGCCGCGCTGGGTCTGATGTTCGTGATCCTGCTGGCACAGTTCAACTCGTTCTACAACTCGGTGCTGGTGCTGCTGGCGGTGGTTCTGTCCACCACCGGCGTGCTGATCGGGATGATGGTGATGCAACAACCCTTCTCGATCATCATGACCGGGACGGGCATCGTGGCGCTGGCGGGGATCGTGGTGAACAACAACATCGTTCTGATCGACACCTACCAGGAATACAGCCGCTACATGCCCCGGATCGACGCCATCGTGCGCACGGCCGAGGCGCGGATTCGTCCGGTTCTGCTGACCACGTTGACCACGATGGCCGGCCTGACACCGATGATGTTCGGCCTGTCGCTGGACTTCATCAATGGCGGCTATTCGATCGACAGCCCCACCGCGTTGTGGTGGAAACAGCTGGCGACGGCGGTGGTGTTCGGCTTGGGTATCGCCACGGTTCTGACACTGATCGTGACGCCCTCGTTCCTGGCGTTGCGGGTGTGGGTGACCACCTATGCCATATGGCTGGGCAAGCTGTTGGCCCGCGTGACCGCCGGCCGATCCAGCCAGATCGCGCAGGACATGGCGATCGGAGACACGGCCCGCCGGATGCAGGCGACGGAAATCGTCTGGACCGAGGATGAGGGTGCCGATGCAGATGCCGAGCAAAACCCGGGCGACACACCGGGGCATCCGCTGAAAGCGGCAGAGTAACACAGGAAACGGGCCGGTTCTGCCGGCCCGTTTTCGTTTAATCCATAACCGCAGGGGTTTCAGGCCGCTTGAGTATCCGATTGCTGGCGGTTCCACAGCTGGGCATAACGCCCTTCACGGCGCAACAGTTCGTCGTGGGTGCCCTGCTCGATGATCTCGCCCTTTTCCAGAACAACGATCTGGTCGGCCTCGGCAATCGTGCTCAGGCGGTGGGCGATGGTGATCACCGTGCGCCCCTCGCCTGCGCGGGCCAGGGCATCCTTGATGTCCTGCTCGGTGTCGGTATCCAGCGCGCTCGTGGCCTCGTCCAACAGCAAGATCGGAGGGTTCTTCAACAGCGTCCGCGCAATGCCCACGCGCTGTTTCTCGCCGCCTGACAGCTTCAGGCCACGCTCACCCACCTTGGTATCGTACCCCTCGGGCAGCGAGGTGATGAATTCGTGGATCTGGGCGGCCTGTGCGGCGGCTTCGATCTCGGCCTGCGAGGCCCCCTCGCGGCCATAGGCGATGTTGTACCGGATCGTGTCGTTGAACAGCACCGTGTCCTGCGGCACCACGCCGATGGCGGCGTGCAGGCTTTCCTGCGTCACGTCGCGCACATCCTGCCCGTCGATCCGCAACGCGCCTTGGGTCACGTCATAAAACCGGAACAGCAGGCGCCCGATGGTGGATTTGCCCGAGCCGGTCGCGCCCACGATAGCCACGGTCTGCCCCCCCGGCACCACCAGAGAGACGCCGCGCAGGATCTCGCGGTCCGGGTCATAGCCAAAATGCACATGGTCCAGTTCGACCCGGCCTTCGGTGATTTGCAGGGGCTTGGCGTCTGGCCTGTCCACCACTTCGGCCGGCTGCTCCAGCAGCTGAAACATCTGGCCCATGTCGACGAGGGCCTGACGGATCTCGCGGTAGACGGTGCCCAGAAAATTCAGCGGCACGGTGATCTGGATCATGTAGGCGTTGACCATCACGAAATCGCCCACAGTTAGCGACCCGTTCTGAACGCCGATCGCGGCCAGAACCATCACCCCGATCAACCCACAGGTGATCAGGAAGGACTGTCCGAAATTCAGGAAGGCCAGCGAATATGCCGTTTTCAACGCGGCCTGCGCATAGGCCTTCATCGACACGTCATATCGTTCAGCTTCGCGCCGCTCGGCGTTGAAATACTTGACGGTTTCGAAATTCAGCAGGCTGTCGATGGCGCGCTGGTTGGCCTCGGTGTCCTGGTCATTCATCTCGCGCCGCAGCTTCACGCGCCATTCGGTGACCGTGAAGGTGAACCAGATGTACAGCGCGATGGTGACAGCCACCACGACCAGATACCAGACGTCGAACAGCCACATCAAAACCACCGCCACCAGCAGCAGTTCAAGGATCAGCGGGCCGATCGAAAACAGCAGGAAGCGCAGCAGGAACTCCACCCCCTTGACCCCGCGCTCGATGATCCGGCTGAGGCCGCCCGTCCGGCGGGTCACATGGTAGCGCATCGACAGCTGGTGGATGTGCTGGAAGGTTTCCAGCGCCAGAGCCCGCAGAGCGCGTTGCCCCACCGGCGCGAACAGCGCATCGCGCAACTGCTGAAACCCCACGGTCATCATCCGCGCCATACCATAGGCCACGGTCAGCCCAACGGCGCCCAGCGCCAGCGGCGGCACACCCTCGCCCGCCAAGGCATCGACCGCGCCCTTGTACAGGATCGGCGTATAGACCGCGATCAGCTTGGCCAGCACCAGCATGGCCATGGCCAACACCACGCGCCGCTTGACCCAGGGCTCGTCCGCCGGCCACAGATAGGGAGCGACCTTGCGGATGGTTATCCATCCGGACTTGCGTTCGTCCATCTGTGGCAGGTCATCGGAATGCATCGGCGCAAGTCTTCTCATGTGGCTACTTAAACACGGTTGCGGCCGGGAAAGCCCCGGCCGGCACCAGACCTACGCCTTTATTAGGGAATGGTGAAGACCTGCCCCGGGTAAATCAGATCCGGGTCGCGGATCAGGTCGCGGTTGGCCTCGACCAGGCGCACGTACAGTATCCCATCGCCAAACCGCTCGCGCGAGATCGCCCACAGGGTATCGCCCTTTTGCACCGTGACGGACCGGATCGGAGCCGACGGTTCGACACCGGCTTCCGGCCCTTGCGCACCTGCCGCGCGCAGAGCTTCGACCGGCTCGCGCTTGAATGGAGTTTCCACGCGGCTAAGCACCGTGCCGTCCGTGTCCACCTCGTCGACGCGCAGGGTATATAGGCCGGGATCGATCCCCTCGATCTGGCCGCGCCAATCGCCGTCCTGCTCTGGCGTGATATCGGCGACCAGGCGGTTGTTCAGGTACAGTCGCACCGCGGCACCCTCGGCGACGCGGCCCGTCAATTGAACGTCGCCCAGTTCGGAATAACCGATCGTATCCAAGGCAACCTGATCGGGCGCCTGACTTCGGACCGAAGGCGATTGCACCACCGATACCCCCTCTTCCCCCGAGCGCAGAACCGCAACCTGCCGCTCTTCGTCGGCATCTTCGGGCGTCACCGCAGGCGGTGCCTCGGGGGCCTGATCCGCAGGCTGGGCTGCCTCGGCGGTCGTGTCCTCGGTCTGGGTCGCACCCGTCGCAGCGGGGACCGGGTGCTCTTCGGTTTCGCTGGTGGTCGAGCCATCGGCGCTGGCGATATCGTCGCCGACCGGGGCCGCCTCTGCCGGTTTTGGCAGGGCCGCGATCAGATAGTCGTCCGACCGCGCCGTTCGGTCACCATCGGTGGTTTCCAGTACCAGGCCGCGCGCGGTCTCGCTGAAGGGAATGGCTACGAATTCGGCAAACTGTCCGCTGCCATCGACGGTGAAACTGTGCACCGGCGCCCCGTCCAGCAGGATCCGAACCCGGCTGCCGGGCTGGGCCGAGCCGGACAGCAGGGCGGTGCCATCGGGTTCAACGAAGATCTGGTCCAGCACGGGGTGGGGCAACTCAACCTGCGTGTTCTCGTTTTCGGATGCGGTTTCGGTCGCGTCCGCCTGTTCCGCGCTTTTGACAGGTGCTTCGACCCGCGTATCGTCGGGCGTCGTTTCGTCGGCCTCTGACGGTACGACGGCGACTGCGTCCTCGTCCTGTTTCTGCGGCGTTTCGGTCAGCGGCTTCGGCTGCACGGCTCCGGCCTGCTGGGACTGTTCCTCCGTCGAAACCGAGGCGTCTTCGGGCGCCGACGGCGAAGACCCAGAGAACACACCCAAAAGATAAAGCCCGGCAGCAACCAGGATCGCCAGAACACCGGCCAGAACCCCCAGGATGAAGGATCCTGACCGTCCGCTTCCCGATTTGGCGTCCATGTTTCCCCTTTCACTCTGCCGCGCAACCGCTTTGTCTGAAAAGCATTCCTGCGGGCGGTTGAGCCAATCTATCAATCCCGCTATCACGGGTCAAAACCTCTGACACAACCCCGGAGTCGCCTTTCCATGCCCCAGAAATCCGTCTGTGTGTACTGCGGGTCACGCAATGGCGCCCGCCCCGCCTATTCCCAACAGGCCCGGAGCTTTGGCACACTTCTGGCCCGCGAAGGCTGGCGGCTGGTCTATGGTGCGGGCGACGTGGGCCTGATGGGCGAGGTTGCCCGCGCCGCGCAGGCCGCCGGAGGCGACACATTCGGCGTGATTCCGGTGCACCTGCTGCGCCGCGAGGTCGGCAAGACCGACCTGACACGTTTCGTGGTCACCGAAACCATGCACGAACGCAAGAAGGTGATGATCATGAACGCGGACGCGGTGGTGGTGCTGCCCGGCGGACCGGGGTCTTTGGACGAGCTGTTCGAGGCCCTGACCTGGCGCCAACTGGGCCTGCATGACAAGCCCATTCTCGTGATGAATGTCGAAGGGTACTGGGACAATCTGCACAGCCTACTGGATCAAGTGATCGACCAGGGCTTTGCAGACGGTTCCTTAGCGCGGTTCATCACTTGGGTCGACGATGCGCCCTCGGCCATGGCGGCGCTGCGCCAGATGCTGGCCTGAAGCTCAGGGCGTGTGATCGGCCAGCACTTTCTCGATCTTCCCCAGCGGATGATTGGTCAGGGTCTTGTCGATCTCGGCCACGATCTTTGTCTGAACACCGTCATGCAGACTGCGGCGCAGCAGCCCCAGAACCTGAGGGCTTGCGATCAGCACCAGATGCGAAAAGGCGCCCTTGTGCCCTTCGCGGTTCAGCAGATCGGCCAAGTCCTGCGCGAACAACGCGCGAGCGTGGGTGCGCCAAGTGTCTTCTTCAACGGCCGACTTCTGGTTCGGCCCACCGTCGGCCCGGCGCCCAGGCCGGTCGTTCGGACGGGGCTGCACCGCGTCGGGATCCTGCTGCTCGACCGACAAGACCTTCAGCTTCGGCTCCCAGCCTGCGGCGGTGTTCTCGGTGAACAAGGCTTTTTCGCCATCCGCGATCACAACCCAGGTTCCAGGTACCAGCTTCACCATTTCGTCCTCCTGTCGATCCGAATGCCTGGGTCCGCGACCGTCGCGGACCGTGCAATATTCCACTTATGTATCAAAAAGTGACTTGCAACGCCAAAGGGCCAAACTTGTCCGGCCACTACCGGAACACAACGAAAAGCCCGCCAGCGTTCAGGCTGGCGGGCCGTGATCCGGACGTTCCGGGCCGTGCCGTCACATGCGCGAGGCGACGTTTTCCCAGTTCACCAGGTTGTTGAGGAAGTTGTCCAGGTAAGCGGGGCGCTTGTTGCGGAAGTCGATGTAATACGAGTGCTCCCACACGTCGCAGCCCAGCAGCGCGGTCTGCCCGAAACACAGCGGGTTCACGCCGTTCTCGGTCTTGGTGACGGCCAGCGAACCGTCGGCATTCTTGACCAGCCATGCCCAGCCCGAGCCGAACTGACCGGCACCGGCGGCAGCAAACTGCGACTTGAACTCGTCAACCGAGCCGAAGTTCTCGATCAGAGCCTTTTCCAGCTCGCCCGGCATCTTGGACTCGCCCGGCCCCATCATTTCCCAGAACTGGTTGTGGTTCCACAGCTGGCTGATGTTGTTGAAGATGCCATTCTGGGCCACCGCGCCGGTCTGGTAGGTGCCGACGATGATCTCCTCCAGCGACTTGCCTTCCCACTCGGTGCCGGCGATCAGCTTGTTGCCGTTGTCGACATAGGCTTTGTGGTGCAGGTCGTGGTGATATTCCAGCGTTTCGGCCGACATGCCCTTGGATGCCAGCGCGTCATGTGCATAAGGAAGGTCTGGAAGTTCAAAAGCCATCTTGGCCCCCTGTCAAAATATGTGTTGCGTTCCCACGTTTACATGCTTTGGCAGCCAGTTGAGGTCAAGGGCCGACAGGACAAAACAATGAACCCGGAGGCAGGGCGATGCTGACCAAAGCGCGCAAGATGTTCTACCGCGCCCGAGGATATTACGCGGGTCAGCTGAATGGCGAAGCCTTCCGGCTGGATCCCTATCATTCGAAATTCTGGCGCAAGGCCTCGGCCGGGAACTGGGAGCCCGAGACATTCGCGGTGCTCGACCGCCACCTTTCGCCAGACCGCGACTATCTGGACATCGGCGCATGGATCGGCCCGACCGTTCTCTATGGTGCCCGTAAGGCGCGCCATGTCTGGTGCTTCGAACCCGACCCGACCGCCTATCGCCACCTGGCTTGGAACCTCAACCTGAACGACATCACCAACGTCTCCGCCTTTGGCGTGGCGCTGTCCGACAGGTTCGGCGTGGCCCGCATGGCCTCGATGCGCGGAGAGCCGGGCGACTCCACCAGCTCGCTGCTGCATGACGGCGCGCATGGAACCGATGCCCTGACCATCGCATGGGATCAGTTTGCCTCCGCCACTGACCTTTCCGGTGTGTCGCTGGTCAAGATGGATATAGAAGGCGCGGAGTTCGCCGTGCTGCCCACGTTGATCGACTGGTTGCGCGAACACCGCCCTGCGCTCTACCTGTCCACCCACGCGCCGTCCCTGCCCGCCGCAGATCGCGCCGCGGCCATGGCCCGCCTCGGCGAAGCCTTGTCCTTCTACGACATCTGCCTTGACGAAGCCGGCCACCCCGCCGACCTCGCAGCCACGGACGCGCAGGACCGCTTCCGCAGCTTCCTGTTCACCGGCTGACCGGCATCTTCATCTTTTCGAAAATACTCCGGGGGAGTCGCGCAGAACGCGACGGGGGCAGAGCCCCCGCCGCCTTGGTCAGTAGATCCCGACTTCGCTGCCGGGCTGCGCCGCAACCTTGAGCAGATTGAAGACGTAATCTGCTACCGAGCGGAAGCAGACCACGCGGAAGTCATCCTCGCCATCCATCCAGAAGGCGCCGGCCACCTGCGCCAGTCGCGTGCGTCGGATCTGGCCGGGCTGGAACGCATCCCGCGACAGATCGACGGGCGCCACCTTGGCCAGCACCTCGCGCGCCGAGGCGCCCGAGACCCGGAACACCGCCCGCGCGTCCGAGACGTTGACCGCCATCGCGTGAACGCCGCTCAGCGCGCCCTTCATGGCCGCCAGTTTGGCCTCGACCTCGGCGTAGGGAACAAGCACCAGCAGTTCGTCCGGCGACATCCAGCAGACACCTGTTTCACCATCGACGAAAGCCTCACGCTGGCCGGGCATCTTCTGGCCGGTGGCGTCCTTGACCGCCTTGATCACGACCTTGTCGGACAGGTCGCCGCGTAGGGTGACCATCCCCTGCAGGCCGCATTCCTCGATCCGGGCGATGCCGTCATAGCTTGCGTGGTTCAGTGCGCTGATGGGTTCAGACATTCTGCTTCTCCCCGTCCTTGTCGTAGAACACAGGGTCCACGATCTTTGCCTTGTAGATTTTGTCGTCGGTGCCCGGGAACTCGATCACCTCTCCCATGCGGTTCGGCCCGTTCTTGACCAGCCCCATGGCGATGCCGCGGCCCAGGTTGGCCGAGTAATAGGTCGAGGTGACGCGCCCGATCACGTTGCGCTGACCGTTGGCATTCACGCCCTCGCCCACCGCATAGGCACCGTCGGGCAGAACCGATCCATCCACAGTCTCGAGACCCACCAGTTTCCAGCGGTCCGGGTCGGTCATGTGAGAGCGTTCCTGCGCGCGCTTGCCCAGGAAATCCTCTTTCTTTTTCGAGATCGCCCAGTGCAGCCCCAGGTCCTGCGGGATCACGGTGCCGTCGGTCTCGTCCCCGATCATGATGAAGCCCTTCTCGGCGCGCAGAATGTGCAGACATTCAGTGCCATAGGGCATCACGCCGAACTCTTTCCCGGCCTCCATCAGGGCATCCCAGAAGGCCTGACCCTGGCTGGCGGGCACCGCGATTTCATAGGACAGCTCGCCCGAGAACGAGATGCGGTAGGCGCGGCAGTCGAAGCCGCCGATCTGGCCGTCGCGCCACTCCATGAAGGGCAGCGCCTCTTTGCTGACATCCATGCCGCCGAGCTTCTCCAGCACCTTGCGGGCGTTGGGGCCCACCACGGCGATCTGAGCGTATTGCTCGGTCACGTTGGCGACATAGACCTGCCAGTCCCACCACTCGGTCTGCAGCCACTCCTCCATGTGGGCATGGATGCGCTCAGCCCCGCCGGTAGTTGTGTGGCACAGCCACGTGTCCTCGTCGATCCGGGCCACGACGCCGTCGT
Organism: Ruegeria sp. BHSB172; assembly: GCF_059613165.1. Classification (NCBI taxonomy): domain Bacteria; kingdom Pseudomonadati; phylum Pseudomonadota; class Alphaproteobacteria; order Rhodobacterales; family Roseobacteraceae; genus Ruegeria; species Ruegeria sp. BHSB172. Next base: position 6,773 of record NZ_JBXWRZ010000017.1, on the reverse strand, counting down.
CGATCAGGAAACCGTTTTCCGAGCACATCAGGCCATAGCGGCATTTGCCGACCTTCAGCGTGGACATCATGTTGGTGTACATCATGTCCAGAAACTTACCCGCGTCCGGCCCCTTGACGATCAGCTTGCCCAGGGTCGAGGCATCCAGCAGGCCGAGGTTCTCGCGCGTATTCTTGACCTCGCGGTTCACGGCGTCATGCACGGTTTCTCCGGGGCGCACATAGGCGTAGGGGCGCCGCCACTGGCCCACCGGCTCCCAATCCGCGCCATTCCGGTCATGCCAGTCATGCATCGGCGTGCGGCGGATCGGCTGGAAAACCTCGCCGCGCGCCTCACCCGCGATGGCTCCCATCGAGATGGGCGTATAGGGCGGGCGAAAAGTGGTGGTACCGACCTTGGGAATCTCGGATTCCAACGCATCAGCAAGGATCGCCAGGCCATTGATATTGCTCAACTTACCCTGATCCGTCGCCATGCCCAGCGTGGTATAACGCTTGGTGTGTTCGACGCTCTCATAGCCTTCGCGCGCAGCCAGTTGTACGTCCGAGACTTTCACGTCGTTCTGGAAGTCCAGCCACGACTTCATGCGCAGCTGCACCTCGGCCTTGGCAGGCATCAGCCAGACGGCTTGCATGGGCGCTTCGGTCTCGGCCTCGCCCTGCGGTGCCTTGGTGTTCTTCGGCTTGAACCCGGCTGCCTTGGCCGCAGCCTTGCCCGCGGCGTGGGCATCGGCCAGGACCTCGCCCAACGCCAGCGGCCCGTTGGCCGACCCCGCCGGCACGACAAAGCCTTCGCCGTTGGCGCCCAGTGGCGGACGGTCGGGGTCGGGGCGGAAATGGGCGTTGGCTTCGTCCCAGATCAGCTTGCCGCCGCAATGGGACCACAGGTGCACCACCGGAGACCAGCCGCCCGACATGGCGACCGCATCGCATTCGACCTCTTCCCGAGCACCGCCGATGCCTTCCTGGTTGCAGATCGCGACCTTCTTGACCCGCTTGCCACCCTTGACTTTGGCGATGGCCTTGCCGGGGTCGACCCGGATGCCGAGGCTGCGCGCCTCGTCCGCCAGCGGCCCGGCCGAGGGACGGGCATCGACGACGCGTAACACATCCACACCCGCCTGTTTCAGGATGATCGCGGTGCGGTAGGCGTCGTCATTGTTGGTGGCGACGATCACGCGCTCGCCCGGGGTCACGCCCCAGTTGACCACATAGTCGCGCATGGCCGAGGCCAGCATCACCCCCGGCACGTCATTGCCGGCAAAGGACAGCGGGCGCTCGATCGCGCCGGTCGCCGTAACGACCTGCTTGGCGCGGATGCGCCACAGACGATGGCGCGGGCCTTGGGTGCCCGGTTTGTGATCGGTCAGACGCTCGTATCCCAGCACGTAACCGTGATCATAGACCCCGGCCCCCATGCAGCGCGACCGCAGGGTGACATTGCTCATTGTTTCGAGTTCGGAAACCAATTGTTCCACGAACTTATCCACAGGCTCGTCGTTGACTGTGCCCCCATCGACAGGCGCGCGGCCACCCCAATGGGCGGTCTGTTCGATCAGCATGACCTTGGCGCCCGATTGCGCCGCGGCTTTGGCCGCCTGCAGGCCTGCAACACCGCCGCCGATCACCAAAATGTCAGTGAAGGCATAAAAGTGTTCATACGTATCCGAGTCGCGGCTGTCCTTGTCGGGCGCCTTGCCCAGACCGGCCGACTGGCGGATGAACGGCTCGTACACATGTTTCCAGAACGGTTTGGGGTGGATGAACGTCTTGTAGTAGAACCCTGCCGGCAGGAACCGCGCCAGCGCCGTGTTCACCGCGCCGATGTCGTATTCCAGGCTGGGCCAGTGGTTCTGCGAGATCGCGGTCAGGCCATTGAACAGCTCGGTCGTGGTGGCGCGCTGGTTCGGTTCGAAACGGTTGCCCTGCCCCAGACCGACCAGCGCGTTGGGCTCCTCGGCACCGCTGGCCACGACACCGCGCGGACGGTGGTATTTGAACGACCGGCCGACCATCATCTGATCGTTGGCCAGCAGGGCCGACGCCAGCGTATCGCCCTGATAGCCCTGCATCGCAGTACCGTTGAAAGTGAAGGTGACCGGTTTCGACCGGTCGATCAGCCGGCCTTGCTTGGCGAGACGGGTGCTCATGTTTCGGACCTTTCGCGGATAGAGGGCATGGTGCCTCCGGCGGGAATATTCTTGAATGGGCGGGGCATCAGGAGAACTCTCTCCAACTCCAGCCCGGGCGTTTGACCGAGATCGCATCGCGGATCTCCTGGGGCGGCTCGGTGACCTGGGCCGAATAGGTGCCGAACACCTCGAGCGTGGCAGTGCACCGAGCGGCGTGGAACCACTTGCCGCAGCCGTTGCTGTGGCGCCAGCGTTCGAAATGTACGCCCTTGGGGTTTTCGCGCATGAACAGATAGTCGTGGAACTCGTCATCCGACGAGCCGGGACCGAAGCGTTTCAGATGCGCTTCGCCGCCGGCGGTCAGTTCGGTCTCTTCGGCGTCGACGCCGCAATAGGGGCAGGTCAGGATCAGCATCGGGTCAAAACACCTTTGGTCATGGATTCAGTTCGACCGTTTCTTGGACGGTCAGCGGAACAAGGTTGTTGAAGTGGAACATCGCCTCGATCGGGATGGTCACGCGGCCCGGACGCAGGGCGACGATGTCGTTGGCCAGCCGATATGCGACCAGCCCGGCCGCGTTCAGGGCCGAGACGATCGCATCCTGTTCGGCCGGGTCGCCGGCGTTGCATTCAACGATGGCCAGCGACAGCCCCAGGCGTGCGGGATCAAAGCTGTCGAGGACAGAGCGTTCGTGCCCTTCGACGTCGATCACGAGGATATCGGCGGCGGAAACACCCGTTTCGGCCAGAATGTCGTCCAGCCGCCGCGCGGCGACGGTTGTCTCGGCCACGGCCGAATGGGGTACGTCCGCCCCCGTCTTGCGGTTGGCGCGGTCGATTGCGGCCACCATCCGGCCACGGTCCAGCGAAGCGCAGCCGCGCAACCAGCCCGGATAGGCACCGGAATAGGCCTCGTCGAGGTGATACAGCGTGATGCTGCCCGCAACCTGCGATACAGCGGCATTGACCAGCTTAACGTTCGGATTGGCCGCATGCAGCGACGCAAGGGCCGAAAAATACAGCGGGTGCGGCTCGATCAGGACACCTTTCCAATGCGGTTTCGACCAGTACGGCAATATGGGATCATCCAGCTTGCCGTCATTGGCCCCGACCTGCACCACCTGAACGCTGTCGGACTGCGCGTCGAAACACGCCAGCAGAAAGTCAAGCAGCGCAAGCCGGCTGCGGCGCGGCCGGTCTGGTATGGCGGTGGGAAGGGATTGGATGTCCATCAATGCGCGACCCCGGCGGCAACGCTTTCGTCGATGAAACGGCCCTCTTTGAACCGGTCCAGCGAGAAGGCCTCGGTCAGCGGGGAATGCCCGGTGGCCATCAGCTGCGCCATACCCCAGCCTGAGCCCGGGATGGCCTTGAACCCGCCGGTGCCCCAACCGCAATTGATGAAACAGCCGCCCAGCGGAGTCTTGGACAGGATGGGCGAACGGTCGCCGGTCATGTCCACGATGCCACCCCACTGGCGCAGCATCTTGAGGCGCGAGATCATCGGGAAGGTCTCGACCAGGGCGCGGACGGTTTCCTCGATATGGTGGAAGCTGCCGCGCTGGGTGTAGTTGTTGAACCCGTCGGTGCCGCCGCCGATCACCATCTCGCCCTTGTCGGATTGCGACATGTAGCCGTGCACGGTGTTGGCCATCACCACCACGTCCATGCAGGGCTTGATCGGCTCGGACACCAGCGCCTGCAGGGCCAGTGCCTCGACCGGAAGGCGGAAGCCCGCCATCTCGGCCAGCTGGCCCGAGTGACCCGCCACTACGATGCCCAGCTTGTCGCACTCGATGGCGCCCTTGGTCGTCTCAACCCCGGTGACGCGGCCGTTGGCCGAGCGGATGGCCGTGACCTCGCATTGCTGGATGATGTCCATGCCCATGTTCGAGCAGGCCCGGGCATAGCCCCAGGCCACCGCGTCGTGGCGCGCGGTGCCACCACGTTCCTGCCACAGCGCGCCCAGAACCGGATAGCGCGGGCCGTCAATGTTGATGATCGGCACCAGTTCCTTGACGCGTTCGGGACCGATCCACTCGGTTTTGACGCCCTGCAGCGCGTTGGCGTGCGCCGTGCGCTTGTAGCCGCGCACCTCGTGCTGGGTCTGGGCCAGCATCATCACGCCGCGCGGGCTGAACATGATGTTGTAGTTCAGCTCCTGGCTCAGGTCCTCGTACAGGCCGCGCGACTTTTCATAGATCGCCGCCGACGGGTCCTGCAGATAGTTCGAGCGGATGATGGTCGTGTTCCGGCCAGTATTGCCGCCGCCCAGCCAGCCCTTTTCGATCACCGCAACGTTCTGGATGCCGTAGTTCCGGCCCAGGTAATACGCCGTCGCCAGGCCGTGCCCGCCCGCGCCGATGATGATGACGTCATAGCGCTTCTTGGGTTCGGGCGAACGCCAGGCGCGCTCCCATCCGGTGTGATAGCGCAGCGCCTCGCGCGCCACAGCAAAGGCTGAATAGTGTTTCATGAGCGAATCCGTCCGGTTCGTGTTTGGCCGAAGATATGCCGTGCAGCGGCAGAATACCCCTGCCATGCAGCGCCGCAATATCGCACTATTGCGACATGTAGGCCATTCGCGGCCTTTTGTCCCTTTTGTCGGACCGCAAGCAGGTCTAAGTCAGGGCAACCATTGTCGGAGGGACCATGACGTTCTGGGTTCTGCTCATCTTGTTCGCGCTGCTGATCGCGGTCTTTTTGGCCTATGGCATGCTGCGGGAACGCCGCCGGGAAGAACCGGCGGCGGCCTATGACCTGCGCGTCTACCGCGAACAGCTGGCCAGCGTGGACCGTGACTTGGCCCGCGGCGTGATCGACCAGGCCGATGCCGAGCGGGTACGGACCGAGATCTCGCGCCGCATTCTGGCCGCGGACGCGCAGATGCAGGCGGCCGCGACAGTATCCGGCCCGTCACGGGTGATGCGCGTGGCGGCACCGGTGGTTTTGGCCCTACTGCTGGTGGGCGGCGCCCTGGCGTTGTATCGACAACTTGGCGCTGCTGGTTACCCCGATCAACCGCTGTCGGCCCGCCTGGAAATGGCCGACGACTTGCGCGAAAACCGCCCCAGCCAAGCCGAAGCCGAGAGGGCCGCCCCCCCGGTCGAGCCGCCCCAGCTGGAAGAAAGCTATGCCAAGCTGCTGGACCAATTGCGCGAAACAGTGGCAAGCCGCCCCGACGACCTGCAGGGGCACATGCTGCTGGCCCAGCATGAAACCAATGCCGGCAACTTCAAGGCCGGGTACGAGGCGCAGAAAAAGGTCATCGAGCTGTCGGGCGCGGATGCCCCTGCGGATGCCTATTCGAACCTGGCCGAGATGCTGATCCTTGCGGCCGGCGGCTATGTCTCGCCCGAGGCCGAGGACGCCCTGCGCGAAGCCTTGAAACGCGCCCCCAACCATGGCCCGGCGCGGTATTACTGGGGGCAGATGCTGGCCCAGATCGGCCGACCCGATCTGGCCTATCGGGTGTGGGCGGATACGCTGCGCAGTTCGCCGCCTCAGTCACCTTGGGCGCAGGCGATCCGCGCACAGATCGACGATCTGGCCTGGCGCGCCGGCGTGTTCAACGCCCCCGATCTTTCGACCGCTCCGGCGGCCCCCGGCCCCAGCCAGGCCGACATGGAGGCCGCCGCCGAGATGACGGCCGAAGAACGGCAGGAGATGATCCGCGGCATGGTTGACGGGCTATCCGACAGACTGGCGACCGAGGGCGGCTCACCTCAGGAATGGGCGCGGCTGATCTCGGCGCTGGGTGTTCTGGGCGAAACCGAACGCGCCAGCGCGATCCGCGACGAGGCGCTGACCAAGTTCGCCGACAACCCCGAGGCGCTGGAGATGATCGCCTCGGCCGCCCGCCGGGCTGGGATCGCGCAATGATCCACGACGGGTTCGAGGAGTTTGCCGCCGCCCTGCCCCCGATGCAGGCCCTGATGGGGCTGGACCTGGGCGAAAAGACCATCGGCGTTGCCGTGTCGGACCGGATGCGCGGCGTGGCCAGCCCGCTGGAAACCGTGCGGCGCAAGAAATTCAAGCTCGACTCTGCGCGCCTTTTGGAAATCGCGACCGACCGGGAAATCGGCGGGATCGTCCTGGGCCTGCCGCGCAACATGGACGGGTCCGAGGGACCGCGGTGCCAATCCACCCGCGCCTTTGCGCGCAACCTGTCGCAGCTAACCGATATTCCAATCGGATTCTGGGATGAACGCCTTAGCACGGTTGCGGCGGAAAAGGCACTGTTGGAGGCGGATACGACACGAAAACGTCGCGGACAGGTGATCGATCACGTCGCGGCGGGGTATATTCTGCAAGGGGCGCTGGACAGGCTGCGCTTTCTGTAACGGGTCGGAGACCGCGCATGACGAACATGATCTGGAAACGGAACGAGGTCGAAAGCCCCTGCGTGCAGATCTGCGTGGTGCATCCGACCGAGAGGATCTGCACCGGCTGCTACCGCACCATGGACGAGATCTCTCGCTGGTCGAAGATGGACAACACCGAACGCGCCGCCATCATGGAAGAGCTGCCCAGCCGTAAGCCCCGCCTGGCCAAACGGCGCGGTGGGCGCGCAGCCCGGCTGGTCCGGTCATAAGGCCATCGTCCCGTCAGAGCCTTTTTTTAAGGGTTTTGCCTCGCGCAC
>NZ_JBXWRZ010000016.1:0-2042 GCF_059613165.1 Ruegeria sp. BHSB172 | reverse complement strand
ACCGAGGAACGGCGCTTGGTTTTGACCTTGCCGGAAAACAGTTTGAACAGTCGCATGACAGCCCCCTTGAACAGCTCGGCGCCGTTGCGATCCAGCCCCCCCGCGGGGCAAGGCCTATACCGAAACACACGGATAGATTGCAGCAGCGACCTATTCCTACCGTTTCGAGTAGCTTTGAATAAGGGGGAAAACCCCGCCGCAAAACGCAAAAATTTGTCCAACAGGACAAAAAATCGGTCAAGTCCGGGCACTTGCACGCGCGCCCCTGTCCACGAGTGCGCGAAATGGACGTAGCGTAACAAATCCAATACCTTCGGCACAGCCTGGGGTGACCCAGGGTCAGCCGGTGCAAATCAAGGCCCATCAGCCGCGCCGCGAATCGCGGCCCCGGGCGGATCAGCCGGACGCCAGCCAGGTCTTGGCCTCTTCATACGCTTCGGACGGGAAATACTGTGTACGTGTGCCCAAGATGTGCCGCGCGACGCGCTGCGCGATGTGCTGCCAGGCCTTGTCGCCCACGATGGCGGCCCGGTCCAGCATGCCGATATGATTGCGCGCCAGACGGAAATGCGCCGCGAGCGCCGACAGGCCCTGCCAGCCGTCGAACTCGCGCAGATCGATCAGCAGACGGAAGCCCTCCTTCTGGCTCAGCAACGTGTCCAGGCTCTGCTCGGCCTCTTCGTATTCCCTGGGGTCCACCTTGCCCAACAGGCTGATCTGCACGCAAGGCCCGCCCAGATCGACGACGTGAATGGCCCCGAGGGACTCGCGCAGCCACAAGCGCGCCTCGTCCAGATGCGACATCTCGAACACCTGCACAGGGCATGGCATCAGCGGAGCCGCGAGCCGCGCGCTGGTCTTCACCCAAGCTTTGTTTGTGACCACCGCGATCCGGTCGAACCCGCGCCAATGGCTGAGGCCCAGCTTGGTGTCCTCCCACGCGGCGCCAAGGTCATAACCTTCGAAGTCGGGGCCGGCGATCACCAGCATCCGGACCTGGTCGTGCTCTTGCAGCGCAGCTTCAATCGTGGGAACCAAGGAGTTGGTATAATCGGCACTTGTGACTTCGCCCGTCAATTCGATCTCAAGCAGTGCACCGTCAGACGTCTTGTGAATCGTAATCATCGAATGCCCTCCAAATCAGAGAATGGCCCGAGGTTACGGCGTTTCGATCCATTCGGCCACACCGCCGGGCAGTTCAGGCCGGAAATAGGCGACCATCCGTCCGTCGGGTCCGGCCGTTGCTCCGTCACGCCAGGGGGCCACCCCGTGCAGACAATGCCTGTGCAGTGCGATGGCCTCTCCCGGCCGGGCTGGGATCTCGATCCGCAGGCAGGTTTCGAACACCTCTCGGCGGGCGTCCTGATAGGCTTCGGTGATGTCTACCATTGCCCAATCCGCGCGCGCGACGCCGGCCAATACCCGGCGAAACGCCGCCTGCATGATCCGGTGGCTGCCATCCCAGACGACCAGCGGCGCCGCTTCGGCGCTGGCCGCTGTCAACGGCAGCCCCAGAATCCAGGCGTGCGGCTCGTCGATATGGCGGCGCCGATCCGGCCCATTGGGTTTGAGCCCGTCCACATGGGCCCCATCGCGCCGGACCCGGTATCGGGCGGCGGCTTCGCCCTCGCCCCGGCGCGGCCGTGGATAGCCCGGATAAACCACCGAGACCTGCCCTGGGTGCAGCGCGACCGAACCGTATTGCGCGCGCAGGAAGTCAAGCGCCGCGCCGCCCAACGGTCCCGAGCCGCCAACCCGCCCCGCCACGTCGTTGGGCAGGGCATCGACGCCGATGAACCACGTCTCTTCACAGTCAAGCCAGTGGAGATGGGCCGGGTCCCGCACCGCCGCGCGGGCGGCGGGCAGCGCATGCGCCACCCAGTCGGCGACGGAGGGCTCGGCCGGGAAAACCTCCCACCCGCGCGCCCAGAATGGCCTCACCACCCCAAGGCCTTGCGCAGCATGTTCAACGCCACGAGGGTCAGAAAGACCGCAAAGACGCGTTTAAGCGGTTTGGGATCCATAGCATGGGCCAGCTTCAC
>NZ_JBXWRZ010000015.1:0-64586 GCF_059613165.1 Ruegeria sp. BHSB172 | reverse complement strand
GGACATGACAGCGGGCCGGCGGTGGGACTGCTTAGGCTGGGTGGCAACCGAGGAGGACCACATGGCCAGCACCCTGACCGATCTGTCTGCCGTTCGCCAAAGCATCGAAACCGCGCTGGGCCTGCCCAACGCGCACTATACCGACCCCCGGCTGCACGCCGAGGAGAGCCAGGCCCTGCTGCTGGACGGCTGGTCCGGACTGGCCGTAACCGCCGACGTGCCCGAACCGGGCGACGCGGTGCCGATCGAGTTTCTCGGCATCCCCCTGCTGCTGCTGCGCGACCGGTCGGGCCAGGTACGGGTGTTCCAGAACATCTGCCGCCACCGTGGCATGATCCTGGTGGCCGAACCGCGCAAGATCGAAGGCGCGATCCGCTGCCCCTATCACAGCTGGTGCTATTCGACCGAGGGTCGCCTGGTGGCGACCCCGCATGTGGGCGGGCCGGGCCAGAACGCGCATGACGCGGTGAACCGGTCCGAACTGGGCCTGATCGAGGTGCGCAGCCAAATCTGGCGCGAGGTGGTCTGGATCAACGTCTCGGGAACCGCTCCGGCCTTCGAGGATGCCAACGCCAAGCTGATCGAACGATGGGCCGAGTTCGACCAGCCGCTGTACCATGGCGGCCCCGACAGCGCCTTCCGGCTGGACGTGAACTGCAACTGGAAGCTGGCGGTCGAGAATTACTGCGAAAGCTATCACCTGCCCTGGGTGCATCCCGGGCTGAACAGCTATTCCCGGCTGGAGGACCACTATCACATCCAGGAGCCCGGCCTGTTTTCCGGCCAGGGCACTCTTGTCTATCGCCAGCTGACCGACGAGGACGGCCGCACCTTCCCCGATTTTCCGGGGCTGAGCGCCAAGTGGGACACGGCCGCCGAATACATCGCCGCCTTTCCCAACGTGTTGTTGGGCGTGCATCGCGACCACGCCTTTGCCATCATCCTGCGCCCCGAGGCGCAGGACCGTACATCGGAACATATCCATCTGTTCTATGCGTCGCCGGACACAGATGCCGACCTGCGCGCGCGCAACACCGAGCAGTGGAAACTGGTGTTCGAAGAAGACGTGTTCGTGGTCGAAGGCATGCAGCGCGGTCGCGCGGCCCCCGGTTTCGACGGAGGGCATTTCTCACCGGCGATGGATGGGCCGACGCATCTGTTCCATGACTGGGTCGCACAGCGGCTGATCGCGCGCCGCGATAGGCCTGCCGCCGAATGAGCGCACTGGACGACCGTCTGCTGGACGCACATGCGGCCGGCGACATCCGGGCCTTGGCGGCCCTGTATGAACAGGCCGCAGACGCGCAGACCGATGCGGATGCAGCAGCGTTCTTCCTGACCCACGCCTATGTGCATGCGCTCGAGGCCGGTCTGCCGGCCGCCGTCCGGCTGCGCCAGCGTCTGATCGACATGGGGCGCGAGGTTCCGCAGCAGTGACCGCACCGATCAGGTCTGGGCGGTTTCTTCGCCGTCACTATCCCCCGTGATCTGCCGGTACAGGTGCCAGCTGGCATGGCCGAACAGCGGCAGCACGATCAGCAGGCCCAAAAACCACGGGATCATGGCGATGAAGGTGGTGACGGCGATGAACGCGCCCCACCCGAGCATCACACGCTTGTTCACTGCGACATAGGCATAGCTGGAAATCATCGCCGTCACGAAATCCAGTTCACGATCCAGCAGCATCGGAATCGACAGCACCGAGATCATGTAGAGCAGGATCGCGAAAAGCGCTCCGACCACGGTTCCGACGGCCAGCATGGTCAACCCGTTCGCAGTCAGGAACACCTCGAGCGACGAGGAGACGTTCGTCATGGTCGACAGGCCCATGAACAGGGCGAAGATCATGTGGCCCAGAAAGAACCAGAACAGGAAGATCACAACGATGATGGCGCAAATCGACGGCAACTGTCGGCGGCTCTGCTGGATCACCACGCCGAAGATGGCACCGAAATCCAGCGGCGCGCCCTGTTCCAGCCGGTGCGAGACCTCGTACAGCCCCACCGCTGCAAACGGCCCCAACAGCGGAAACCCGATCGCGGCCAGCACCAGCCAGTACGAGGTGCCCGTCTGCACCGTGATCCATGCCATCAGCCAACCCACTAGAACGTAGAACCCCGCGAACAGCAGGCCGAAGATCGGCGCGCGGCGATAGTCCTGCCAGCCCCGGCGCAGCGCCGTGCGCAGCATTTCGCGGCTGGCGGGTTTCAACTTTGGAACTCCGAATGGCCTGTCCATGTTCCGTCTGTCCTCCCAGTTCCTTCAAATCTCGGGCGGCCGTTTCTGCGGCCAATGCGTAACCGCATGATAGGCGGCCCCGATCGACAGCAGTCGGGCATCGCTGCCCCGCGGACCGAACAGCTGCATCCCCATCGGCAGCCCCCTCGGCCCGAATCCGGCCGGAATCGACAGGCAGGGCAGCCCCAACAGGCTGACCGGTGTCACCACCTGCATCCAACGGTGATAGCTGTCCATCTCGACCCCGGCGATGCGGCGCGGATACGGCCAGTCCACCGGAAACGGCCAGACCTGCGCTGCTGGCAGCACCAGCGCGTCATATTCGGAAAACAGCGCAACCGCCCGCCGGTGCCAGTCTGACCGGGTCACGCTGGCGGCCTGCAGTTGCATCGCGGTCAGGGCCAGCCCGCGCTCGAGCTCCCATAGGGCACTGTCCTTCAGGGCGTGTTTGCGGTCGGCCAGGGGTTGCAGCCCGGCCGCCACGCTGAACGAGCGCAGCGTGATCCAGGACTCCCAGATCCGTTCGGCATCGAAGGGGGGCGGTACCTCCTCGACCGTTGCGCCCAACTGGGCAAACAGCGTCAACTCGCGCGCGCACAGCGGCAGAATGCCGTCTTCCGTTGGGAAGGCCCCGCCCCAGTCACCCAGCCAGCCGATGCGCATGTCCTCAAGGCTTCTGACCGGCACGGGCGAGACCGGATCGCTGTCGAGCGACAGGGGCTGGCGCGGGTCCGCGCCCGACATCACGTCCAGCAGCAGCCCGATATCCTCGGGGCTGCGCGCCATCGGACCCAGCGTCGAAAGTTGATGAAGATACAGATCGCCCACCGGCTCGGACGGGACGCGGCCCCAGGTCGGGCGGAAGCCATAGACATTGTTCCAAGCGGCCGGGTTGCGCAGGCTGCCCATCATGTCGGACCCATCGGCCAGCGCCAGCATTCCCGTGGCCAAGGCGACCGCCGCCCCGCCCGAAGACCCGCCGCAACTGCGCGTCAGGTCATAGGGGTTGCGGGTGGCGCCATAGACCGGGTTGAACGTATGCGACCCCAGACCGAATTCCGGCGTGTTGGTCTTGCCGATCAGGATCGCGCCTGCCGCGCGCAGTCGGGCCGCGATCAGGTCGTCGGCATCGGGCACATGGCCGCGAAACAAGGGCGAACCCTGGGTCGAGGGAATGCCCGCCACGTTCACCAGATCCTTGACCGCCATTGGCAGACCGTGCAGCGGGCCATGCCGAGCATGGCCGTCGGCCGCCTGCGCCTGCGCCATCAGTGCATCTTCATCCTGCAGTGCCACGATGGCGTTGACCCGGTCGTTGACCTGCGCGATCCGGTCCAGCGTCGCGCGCATCACTTCGACGGCCGAAACCTGCCCCGCGCGCAGCTTGCTCAGCAGTTCGACGGCCGAAGTTTCGATTGGGGTCATGGGGTTACGTCCAGGCTATGATCGAACTCAGCCTAGCGATGGACGGATCGCATTTAAACCCGGTGTTTTGTATGTATCTTTTGTCGGTGTGCCACCCGCCCCGTGCGCAATCAGGCGTCCGACTGCGCCTCGGCCCGGCTTTTGCCCGATACGTTCATCGCCAGCGTGGCCGCCATGAACCCGTCCAGATCACCGTCCAGAACACCCTTGGTGTCCGAGGTCTCGTAACCCGTGCGCAGGTCCTTGACCATCTGATAGGGCTGCAGAACGTAGGACCGGATCTGGTTGCCCCAGCCCGCGTCGCCCTTGGCCTCGTGCGCGGCGTTGATCTCGGCGTTTCGACGGTCCAGTTCCATCTGGTAGAGGCGCGATTTCAGCGCCTTCATGGCGATGTCGCGGTTCTGGTGCTGCGATTTTTCCGAACTTGTCACCACGATGCCGGTCGGGATGTGGGTGATCCGAACCGCCGAGTCGGTCGTGTTGACGTGCTGACCGCCCGCCCCCGAGGACCGGTAGGTATCGACGCGGATATCGGCCGGGTTCACTTCGATCTCGATATTGTCGTCCACCACCGGATAGACCCAGACCGAGCTGAACGATGTGTGCCGCTTGGCCGCCGAGTCATAGGGCGAAATCCGCACCAGCCGGTGCACGCCGCTTTCGGATTTCAGCCAGCCATAGGCGTTGTGGCCCGAGATCTTGTAGGCCGCCGACTTGATCCCCGCCTCTTCGCCCGGGGTTTCTGACTGCAGCTCGACCTTGTAGCCCTTCTTCTCGGCCCAGCGGACATACATCCGCGCCAGCATCGAGGCCCAATCGCAGCTTTCGGTGCCCCCGGCGCCCGCGTTGATTTCCAGGAAGGTGTCGTTGGCGTCGGCCTCGCCGTCCAGCAGCGCCTCGAGCTCTTTTTCGGCCGCTTTGTCGCGCAGCTTTTTCAGGGCCTCTTCGGCATCCTTGACGACTTCTTCGTCGTCTTCCATCTCACCCAGTTCGATCAGTTCGACATTGTCGTTCAAATCGGTCTTGATCGACTCGTAGGTCTCGATCGCATCGACCAGAACCTGCCGTTCGCGCATCAGCTTCTGCGCGTTTTCGGGGTTGTCCCACAGGTTGGGGTCTTCGACGCGGGCGTTGAACTCCTCCAGCCGGTGCGGCGCGGTTTCATAGTCCATACGCTGGGCCAGCAGCTCCAGCGATTTTTGGATCTCGGCCACGATGTTCTGGATTTCGGCGCGCATGGTCAGGTCCCAACTTGCTCAATCAGGCCTGCGTGATAGCAAGAGGTTCAGGCCACCACAAGATGACCCGCGCGGGTTTGCATAGCTTTACCCCGCTCGGTGGCGGATCAGTAAAGTCCGCCGCCCTGCAGATCGCCTTGGCTGGCTTTGGGTCCCACGATGACCGTTTCGCCGGTCGATGTCCGAACCTGACGGCCTCCGCTCGTGACCTCCTCGAACAGAGGCAGGTCGGACCCCATCGCGAAACCGCCGTCGTACACGCGGTCGATGAAACCATCGACACCATCGCGGAAATATTCGGCCACGACGTAATCGCCGGTTGCATCTTCCGGCAGCCGCGCGCCGCTGAACCGGTCGATCTTGATGAAATGGCCGCCCGGGGGCACTTCGAACGGGCCGCCGCCGTATTTCGCGACTGCCTTTTCCATGAAGCTCTGGAAGACCGGCCCGCACAGCGTGCCGCCATAGGCCCCCCGCCCCATCGGACGCGGACGGTCATAGCCGATATAGCAGCCGGCCACGATATTCGAGGTGAAGCCGATGAACCAGGCGTCCTTGGATTCGTTGGTCGTACCGGTCTTGCCAGCCGTCGGAACCGGCAGGTTGACCACACGCGACGCGGTACCGCGATCCACCACGCCCTTCATCATCGAGGTCAGCTGATAGGCGGTGATCGGGTCCATCACCTGCTCGCGGTCGTCGACGATGGTGGGGGCCGCATCGGGTTCCAGCCAGCTGGAATTGCAATCGAGGCATTGACGATCATCATGCCGATAGATCGTCTTGCCAAACCGGTCCTGAATCCGGTCGACCAGGGTGGGTTTGACCCGCTCGCCACCGTTGGCGAACATCGCATAGGCCGCAACCATCTTGTAGAGCGTCGTCTCCTCGGCCCCCAGCGCGTTGGCCAGGTAGGGGCCCATGTTGTCGTATACGCCAAAGCGTTCCGCATAACCTGCGACCACGGGCATCGAAACCTCCTGTGCCAAGCGGATGGTCATCAGGTTCCGCGACTGCTCGATACCGGTGCGCAGCGGCGTGGGGCCATAGAACTTGTTGGTCGAGTTCTTGGGGGTCCACAGACCCTGCGGCGTATTCACCTCGATGGGCGCATCCACCACGATGGTCGCCGGGCTGTAGCCGCTGTCGAGCGCGGCGGCATAGACGAAGGGCTTGAAGGCCGAACCGGGCTGGCGCAGCGCCTGGGTGGCGCGGTTGAACACCGAGTCCTGGTACGAGAACCCGCCCTGTATCGCCAGAACGCGGCCCGAGTTCACGTCCATCGCGACAAATCCGCCCTGAACCTCGGGGATCTGGCGGGCCGACCACTGGCCGTCTTCGGCGGCTACCACAAGGATCACGTCGCCGCGCTTGAAATTGGCGCGGAAATCGCCCTGCATCCACTTGATGTCGCTGCGCGGGATGATGCCGTCGGCCGGACCGTTTTCGACCCCCACGGTCAGTTGCTGGTCGGCAACGTCCAGCACCACCGCCGGATACCACGACGTGGGCAGCACCACGTCGCGTGGAACCTCCAGTTTGGCCAGCTCTGCGCGCCATTGTGCCTCGTCGGCCAATATTTCCTCGGGGATGGTCAGGCCGGTTCCGCGCCATTTCCCGCGCGACCGGTCGTATTTCTGCAAGGCCTCGCGCAGGGCAAGTGCGGCTTCGACCTGCATCTCTTCGTCCACCGAGGCGCGGACGGTGAAACCGCCGGTAAAAAATTCGCCCTCGCCGAAATCCTCGCTCAACTGACGGCGGATCTCGTCGGTGAAATAGTCGCGCGGCGGCAGCGCGGTGCGGAAGCTTTCGAAATCGCCGTTCTGGACCGAGCGCAGCGGTTGCGACACTTCGGTCTCATAGGTCGCCTTGTCGATGTACCCGTTCTGGTACATTTCGCGCAGCACATAGTTGCGCCGCGCCAGCAGGCGATCCTTCTGCCGGACCGGGTGATAGTCCGACGGCGCCTTGGGCATCGCCGCCAGCGTCGCCGCCTCATGCGGAGCCAGTTCCTGCAAGGTCTTGTTGAAATAGGTCTGCGCGGCAGCGGTCACGCCGTAGGAGTTCTGGCCCAGGAAGATCTCGTTGAGATAAAGCTCGAGGATCTGTTCCTTGTCCAGCGTCTCTTCCAGGCGGGTGGCAAGGATGATTTCCTTGATCTTGCGCTCGGCCCGGCGGTCGCCCGACAGAAGGAAGTTCTTCATCACCTGCTGGGTGATGGTCGAGGCCCCGCGAACGTTTTCGCCCTTGGACTTCACCGCCTCGACCGCGGCGGCGATGATGCCGCGCGGGTCATAGCCTTGGTGGGTGTAGAAATTCTTGTCCTCGGCCGAGATGAAGGCCTGCTTGACCAGGTCGGGGATTTCCTCGGACGGGGTAAACAGGCGGCGCTCTTGGGCGAATTCGTCAATCAGGTGGCCTTCGCCCGAATAGATGCGGCTGATGGTGGGCGGCTTGTACTGGGCCAACGACTCGTGGCTGGGCAGGTCACGGCCGTACATCCAGAACACCGCGCCGATCACCAGCGCCGCCATGAAGATACCAAGCGTCACGAGGCTGAAGATCGCCCCGAAAATCGAAAGAATGAACCGGATCACGTTGCTGCCTTTTGTTCGCGGTGCCGCCTATATAGTGCCGCTGCACACAAGGGTCAAAGCACCCGCGCCGATACTAGCCGTTTTGCGCCGCAGGGTCACTGCCCAATCAGGTCGCGGCGGGCCAGATCTTGCTGCCGCCAAACCTGAAGCCCCTGACGGATGCCGCGCGCCATGGTGGATCGCCATTCGGGATTTTTCAGGTTTTTCAGATCTCTGGGGCTGGACAAGAACCCAAGTTCGACCAGAACCGACGGGATGTCGGCGGCCTTGAGTACCGAAAACGAGGCCCGGCGGACGGGGCGGCGGTTCATCGGCCCGCCCTGTTGCGCCATGCCGTTGGCCAGCGTCTGCGCCAGCGCCTCGGTCCGGGGCTGGGTCTCTTGCCGGGCCATGTCCAGCAGAACGTCGGCGATCTGGTCGTCCGAGCCGCTCAGATCAACGCCGGCGATCAGGTCGTCGCGGTCGTGCCGCTCGGCTAGTTTGCGGCTGGCCACGTCCGAGGCCTCGTTGGACAGGACATAGATCGTGGCGCCGTGGGCCTGCCCCTCGGACAGCGCGTCGGCATGCAGCGAGATGAAGACATCGGCTGCGGCGCGATGCGCCAGCGCGATCCGCCGTTCCAGCGAGACGAAATAATCGTCGGCCCGCGTCAGGACCACTTCGAATCCTCCCGCGCGCAGCAGTTCCTCGCGCAGTTCGCGGGCGAAGGTCAGCATCAAGGTCTTTTCGTTGGTTCCGCCCGCCTCGGCGCCGGGGTCGATGCCTCCATGGCCCGGGTCAAGCATCACCCGCAGCGCCCGTCGGTCATCCGCGCCGCGCAGCGCCGGTAGATCGGCCGGGGGCGGCAGATCCCATCCGGGCGTGTGCGGCGCGCCCGCGCTTGCGACGAAGCTTTCGAAATCGGTGCCTTTCAGGTTCAGGGTCAACACCGCCGCGCCCGAGGCCGGATCGACACGCATCGCGGCCCGGTCCACAGCCAGCGGCGCCCCAAGTTCCAGCACCAGACGCGACCAGCCGGGCACATAGGCCCCGAACCGAACCGCGCTGATGCGCCGGGTCTGCAGGAAGGCCTCGCGGTTCAACCCGCTCCAGTCGACTTCCTTGAAGTCGATCACCATCCGGTACGGGTCTTGGAGGGTGAAGATGCGATATGGCACGCCCTGGCTCAGCCCCAGTTGGACCTGTACGCCCGCGCCGTCATCGTCGATGATCCGGCTCTGCTCGGGCAGGACACGCGCCAAGGCATTGAAGTCCTGCGCCCATACCGCGCCGGTCAGCGCCCAGATCAGGGCGAGTGCGAAAAGGATCCTGCTCATGGCCTCAAGTTTTCCCGAGATCGTTTGGCAGTAGCCTATCGCAGCACGGCCGGTTTGTGAACGCCTCAGGCCGACTTCTGCGCGGCCCGGCGATCCACCATGAAGCTGCGGAGCCGTTCCAGGCCCTGCTCGATGTCCTCGGTCGACCGGGCGTAGGAAAAGCGCAGGGTCGTGTGGCCGCGCACCGGATCGAAATCCAACCCCGGCGTTACGGCGACGCCGGCCTTGTCCAGGATCTCGGCGGCAAAAGCGCGGCTGTCCTGGGTCAGGTCCGAGACATCGGCATAGACATAGAACGCCCCGTCCGGAGGCGCGATGTTGGTGAACCCGGCCTCGGGCAGGCCCTTCAGCATCAGGTCGCGGTTGCGGCGATAGACGGCTAGGTTGCCCTGCAGTTCGTCCTCGCAATCCATCGCGGCCAGCGCGGCGATCTGGCTGGCATGGGGCGCACAGATGAACATGTTCTGGGCGATGCGCTCGACCACGCGCACCTGATCCTCGGGTACCACCATCCAGCCGACGCGCCAGCCGGTCATCGAGAAATACTTGGAAAACGAGTTGATGACATAACACTCGTCGGTCAATTCCAGAGCAGTGACCGCCTTGGCCTCGTATTCCAGCCCGTGATAAATTTCGTCACTGATGAACGAAGCACCCTGCCCCTGCGCGGCCTCGATCAGCGCGCCCATGGCGGCGTGGTCCAGCATGGTTCCGGTCGGGTTTGCGGGCGAGGCCACCATCAGCCCCTGCAGGTCGAGCCCGGCAAAATCCTGTGGCACGGGTTGCAGGCGGTTTTCCTGCGCAGTCGGCAGATCGACCGGCACCAGCCCCAGCGCCCGCAAGATCTGACGATAGGACGGATAACCCGGCGCGCCGATCCCCACCCGGTCGCCGCTGTCGAACAGCGCGGTGAAGGCCAGCAGGAATCCGCCTGAGGATCCCGGGGTGATCACCACCCGTTCGGGGTTCAGGTCTACGTCGTACCATTCGCCATACATCCGTGCGATGCGTTGCCGCAGCGCCGGCAGACCCAGCGCGACGGTATAGCCCAGCGGGCCGTGCCGCATCGCGCGGGCCAGCGCCTCCAACGCGCCTTGAGGCGCGCCGGTTCCGGGCTGGCCGACTTCCATGTGGATGATGTGGCGCCCGGCCTCTTCAGCGCGGCGCGCGGCCTCCATCACGTCCATCACGATGAAGGGATCAACGCCCGACCGGGTTGAGTTTCGCATGCCCATCTCCCATGTTGCGACCATGGCTTTTGAACGCGGATCCCGGCTGGCGTCAATCCCGGCATTTCTGCTGGCGGTGGCGCTGTGGATCGCGGCCGCCGCGCAAAGCCACGCGCAAAGCCTGATCCGCGACCCCGATATCGAACACGGGCTGCGCGAACTGGCCTTTCCGATCCTGCGCGCGGCGGGGCTGAACACCAACCGCGTGCGCGTTCTGGTGGTCAAGGACGATACGTTCAACGCCTTCGTGATCGACTACAACACGATCTACGTGAACCACGGGCTGATCCTCAGCGTCGACAGCCCCGAGATGCTGCAGGCCGTCATCGCGCACGAGGCCGCCCATATCGCCAACGGGCATCTGGCCCGGCGGGCCGAAAACCTGCGCGCCGCCAAGCGGGCCGCCGGGTTCGGAACCGCGCTGGCCATGATCGCCGCGGCTGCAGGGGGCGGCGAGGCCGCAGCCGGGATCGCCGCCGGAACATCCGCCTCGGCGCTGCGCAGCTTTCTGGGCCACACCCGCGCCGAAGAGGCCTCGGCCGACCGCAGCGCGGCCGGATACCTGCGTTGGGCCGAGATCTCGCCCAGCGGCATGGTCGCCCTGCACCGGAAATTCGCCGGCCAGGAATTGCTGAGCGAGGCCAATCAGGACCCCTACATGCGGTCGCACCCCACCAGCCGCGAGCGTCTGCGCGCCGCCGAGGCCTTTCTGGATGAATTCGGCGACCGCGCCAAACCCGACCCGAACGCCGACTACTGGTTCGCGCGGGTGAAGGGCAAACTGTCGGCCTTCCTGCGCTCGCCCAGCTGGACCCTGCGCCGCGCCAAAGAAGAAAGCGCACGGGACATCCGCCTGATGCGCGAAGCCGCCGCCCATCACCAGAACCGCAATCTGGGTGCGGCCCTGTCGTCCATCGACGGGGCCTTGGCGATCCGGCCCGAGGATCCGTACTATTACGAGTTGAAAGGTCAGATCCTGCTGGAAAACCGCCGGTTTGCGCAAGCGGTCAACGCCTATGCCAAGGCCATGGAACTGGCGCCGCGCGATGCTCTGATCATGGCCGGGTACGGGCGCGGGTTGCTGGCCGAAGGGCGTACGAAGGAAGCCCTGCAAGTGCTTGAAAAGGCACGCGCCCGCGACTATCGAAACCTGCGGCTGATGCAGGATCTGGGGGTGGCCTATGCCAAGCTGGGACAGCCCGGCATGGCCGCGACCGTCACCGCCGAACGCTATGCCCTGCAAGGCCGCCTGGCCGATGCGGGCATCCACGCAAGACGCGCCGTCGGGCAATTGCCCGAAGGCTCACCGGGTTGGCAACGGGCACAGGATGTGCTGATTGCCGCAGAACGAGCTGAGAAATCGAAAAGGAAACGGAAATGATCCTCAGACACGCAGCACCTGCCCTTCTGGGGCTTACCCTGATATCCGGCCCCGCGCAGGCGCTGGACCTGAGCGCGATGAGTCCCGACGAAAAGGCCGAGTTCGGCGCGGCCGTGCGCGAATATCTGCTGGAAAACCCCGAGGTCATCATCGAAGCGGTCAACATTCTGGAGCAGCGCAACGCCGCAGCCGAAGCCGCAGCCGACAAGGACCTGGTCGCAGCCAATGCCGAGGCGCTGTTCAATGACGGCTACAGCTGGGTGGGTGGCAATCCAGACGGCGACATCACTCTGGTCGAGTTCATGGACTATCGCTGCGGCTATTGCCGCCGAGCGGTGCCCGAGGTCGACGCCCTGCTGGCACAGGATGGAAACATCCGCTTTATCATCAAAGAGTTCCCGATCCTTGGCGACGCTTCGGTGTTGTCGTCACGTTTTGCTATCGCGACCAAGCAAGTCGCA
Organism: Ruegeria sp. BHSB172; assembly: GCF_059613165.1. Lineage (NCBI taxonomy): Bacteria > Pseudomonadati > Pseudomonadota > Alphaproteobacteria > Rhodobacterales > Roseobacteraceae > Ruegeria > Ruegeria sp. BHSB172. The sequence goes on along the minus strand of NZ_JBXWRZ010000015.1, from coordinate 52,701 downwards.
GGCGACGACGCCTACAAGCAGGTGCATGACGCGCTGATGGAATTCGGCGGAGACGTGACCGAAGTAGCCCTGCGCCGCATCTCCGACGGGCTGGGCCTGGACAGCGATGCGATCTTGGCTGCAATGGATAGCGACGCGGTGACAGATGAAATCGCCCAGACCCGCGAACTGGCGCAACGGCTCAAGATTTCTGGCACGCCCAGCTTCGTGCTGGGTACGGAAATGTTGCGCGGTTATCTGAAGGCCGATCAGATGCAGCAGATCGCCGACGCCGTGCGCGCCGAACAGGGATAGTCGGCCAAGAGGTCGAGACCGGACACGCAACGACATGGAAGAGCCGCAGCCAGGTGCTGCGGTTTTTTCTGTTTCTATTCAGCCGCCTCGGCCGCGGCATCCAGCTCGGCCGCCTTCTTCTCCACCTGCTCGACGATGTGGTCGATCATCTGTTCGTTCGACATCTTGTGGCTGGCCTTGCCCGCCAGATAGACCATGCCCGAACCCGCGCCCCCGCCGGTAAAGCCGACATCGGTCATCAGCGCCTCGCCGGGGCCGTTCACGACGCAGCCGATGATCGACAGGCTCATGGGCGTCTTGATGTGTTCCAGCCTCTTTTCCAGCGTCTCGACCGTCTTGATCACGTCGAACCCCTGCCGCGCGCAGGACGGGCATGAGATGATGTTCACGCCCCGATGGCGCAGGCCAAGAGATTTTAGGATCTCGAAACCGACCTTCACCTCTTCGACCGGATCGGCGGACAGGCTGACGCGGATCGTGTCGCCGATCCCCATCCACAGCAGGTTGCCCAGCCCGATGGCCGATTTGATCGTGCCGCTGACCAGCCCCCCGGCCTCGGTGATGCCCAGATGGATCGGGGCGTCGGTGGCCTCGGCGATGCCCTGATAGGCAGCAGCCGACAGGAAAACGTCGCTGGCCTTCACGCTGATCTTGAATTCGTGGAAATCATTGTCCTGCAGGATGCGGATATGTTCGAGCCCGCTTTCCACCATCGCCTCGGGGCACGGCTCGCCGTATTTCTCCAGCAGGTGCTTTTCCAGACTGCCCGCGTTCACGCCGATGCGGATCGAGCAATTGTGGTCGCGCGCGGCCTTGATGACCTCTTTCACCCGCTTTTCATCACCGATATTGCCCGGGTTGATGCGCAGGCACGCGGCGCCGGCCTCGGCGGCTTCGATGCCGCGCCGATAGTGGAAATGGATATCCGCCACGATCGGCACCGGGCTTTCGCGCACGATCTCCTTTAACGCCTTCGACGACGCCTCGTCCGGGACCGATACGCGCACGATATCCGCTCCGGCCTCGGCCGCCGCCTGTACCTGCGCCACGGTCGCGGCGACATCGGTCGTCAGCGTGTTGGTCATGGTTTGCACGGCGATCGGCGCGTCGCCGCCCACCGGAACGTTGCCGACCATGATCTGGCGGGATTTGCGGCGATAGATGTCGCGCCAGGGGCGCACGTGGTTCAGAGACATGAAAACGGATCCGCGTCAGTCTGAGGTCTGGCCTTTAGATAGTCCGGGGGCAAGCCCGCCGCAATGGCAAGATCACTCTGCCGGGGCTTCGGTCGCTTGAGTCTGAAGCTCGGCCACCAGACGCCGCAGCGCACTGTTGGCCTCGGACGTGAGATCGGCAACGGCATAGTTTTCGGCAACCGCGTCCTTGGACAGGATCACGCCCTTGGACACGGTTCCGGGCTTACCGACCGGGCCGTAATGCTGGCCGTTCATCGAGAAATACACGCTGCCCGATGCCCCTGCGCGCAGTTGCGGGGGCTCTTCTGTCAGCGGCACCTCGAAGACGTTGCCGTTTTCGACCGTGCCAAGCGTTCCCTCGAAGATCACGCTGCCATCGGCTGCGGTGACCCGCATCCAGGCAGGTTCTACCGCAACGATCTTGAGCGCAGTGTCCACCTGTTCGACCACTTGCGGCAGCGGTGTGCGCTCGACCGTGTGCACTTCGGCCATAGCCACCTCGGGCAGTTCCGGCGGGCGGAAGGTGCCTACGGTGCGCGGATCGAGCGTCGAGATCGGCGCATCGCGCGCCACCAGCACCGGCACGTCCAGCGCCTGCGGCCGATACAGACGATCCAACGCCTCTGCACTGGGGGCCTGCAAGCCGTCGATATCATCGTCGGTGTCGGACCGGATCGCCGCCAACGGATCGAGATCAGCCAGCACCACCGGCGCTTGTTCGACCGGGGCGACCTGCACCTGCTGGATCTTGTTGAGAACCGACCAGCCGCCATAGCCGATGCCGCCGATCAGCGCCAGCAGGACCAGCGAAGAGCCGATTGCCCGGGGTTCAATCTGGCTAAAGACGGATTCACGGCCCGGAAGATAAGGCGTGTTCGGCGAAATGAACGGGTCGCGCCCCATTGGTCCACGCGCCGGCAAGTCGCCGCCGCCTTTCTTGACCACCGAGGCTTGGGCCGACATGCCATGCGCCACCGAAAACCCGCTTTCCTTGCAGAAGGTTTCAAAGGTTTCATCCGGGTCCATGCCCAGATACCGGGCGTAGGAACGCACATACCCGGCGATAAAGCCGGGTGTGTCGAACGCATCAGGGTCGGCGTTTTCGATGGCGGCGATGTAGTTGGCCTTGATCCGCAGTTCACGTTGGACATCCAGCAGAGACTTGCCCTTGGTGGCACGCTCGCCGCGCATAACATCGCCCAGGCGAACCTCATAGTCGTCAAACCCTTTTGGCCTGACCTCCACGTCTTGCTCGGAATTGCGCTGAGTCCTGCGCCCAATCATCCCTGCTGCCCCAAACTGCCTACCGCGTGTTACACGCAAACGGCGAATCATCCCCACAACGAATCATCCGTTTTCTTTTGTTAGCGAGAGCTTAACACGCGCCAAACATGTTGCACATGTCAGTCAGAGGCTACCCGGCAAGTTCGGCGCGATTTAGCGCACAATGTGACCAAAGTTCGTCCATTGCCTGGACCAAGCGGTTCATCTCGTCCGGTCCATGGACGGGCGACGGGGTAAAGCGCAGGCGCTCGGTCCCGCGGGGCACGGTCGGGAAATTGATCGGCTGGACATAGATGCCATAGCTTTCCAGCAGCATGTCGCTGAGCTTTTTGGTATGTACCGGGTCGCCTACGATCACCGGCACGATGTGGCTGCCGTGGTCGATCAGCGGCAAGCCCAGCCCCTTCAGCCGCAGCTTGAGGATCTTGGCCTGGGTCTGATGCTGCTCGCGCAGTTCCGGCGCACGCTTGAGGAAGGCGACCGAGGCTGCGGCGCCCGCAGCGACCGCCGGAGGCAGCGAGGTGGTAAAGATAAAACCCGGCGCATAAGAGCGAACGGCATCGCACATTTTCGCGCTGGCCGCGATGTAGCCGCCCATCACGCCATAGGCCTTGGCCAGGGTGCCGTTGATAATGTCGATCCGATGCGCCAGCCGGTCACGCTCGGTCACGCCGCCGCCGCGCGGGCCGTACATGCCCACGGCATGCACTTCGTCGATATAGGTCAGCGCGCCGAACTCGTCGGCCAAGTCGCAGATTTCCTCGATCGGACCGAAATCGCCGTCCATGGAATAGACCGATTCAAAGGCGATCAGCTTGGGCGCGGCCGGGTCGTCGGCTAGGAGCAGTTCGCGCAGATGGGCCACGTCATTGTGGCGGAAGATCCGCTTGGCGCCCCCGTTGCGGCGCACGCCCTCGATCATCGAAGCATGGTTCAGTTCGTCGGAATAGATGATCAGGCCCGGAAACAACTTGGGCAGCGTGCTAAGAGTGGCGTCGTTGGCGATGTAGGCGCTGGTGAACAGCAGCGCCGCCTCTTTGCCGTGCAGATCGGCCAGTTCCGCCTCGAGCCGTTTGTGATAGACGGTCGTGCCCGAGATGTTGCGCGTCCCGCCCGATCCGGCACCGGTTGCATCGATTGCCTCGTGCATCGCCTGCAACACGACAGGGTGCTGCCCCATGCCCAGATAATCGTTGCCGCACCAGACCGTGATGTCCTGCTGCGACCCGTCGGGGCGCGTGCGTACCGCATGCGGGAACTGTCCGTTGCGACGTTCGATGTCGATAAAGGTCCGGTAACGTCCTTCTTCATGCAGCTTGGCAATCGCCGTATCGAGCTGAGCTGTATAGTCCAAAGGACCCTCCTTCATGACCCTTTCGCGCGGCCAGGCGTTTCTCCGTGCCATAGTACCCGATTTTCAGGCAACGTCCGCTATTTGTTTCCTGCACTTGCCTAGCCCGTCGGGACCCGTCGCAACATTGATTTGCATCAATTATCCTTTCGGGCCAGCCGCGACAAGTAAACTCGACACCACCAAGCGCGAGGAAACGACGCAGGCCGGGCGCCTCACATGCTCGCATGTTTCCGATATTGTCCGCGGTTTCCCTGCGGCTTGGGCTGGACGGCACCGCTGGCGCTGATAGGTTCGGCGCAAATTCAAAACCATTCAGGAGCCCCCGATGTCGCTTGACGCCGTACTGAGCAAGATCGACGCTGATCTTACCACCTCGATCGACCGGTTGATGGAATTTCTTCGGATCCCGTCCATCTCGACCGATCCAGCCTACAAGGAAAGCGTTGACAAGGCTGCCGACTGGCTGGTCGCCGATTTGCAGAGCATGGGCATTCAGTCAGAAAAGCGCGCAACGCCGGGCCACCCGATGGTCGTCGGTCATGTTGGCGATGATGCTGACGCACCGCACCTGCTGTTCTACGGGCACTATGACGTTCAGCCGGTTGACCCGCTGAACCTGTGGAAGCGCGACCCGTTCGACCCGGCTCTGGAAGAGACCGAGCACGGCCAGGTGATCCGCGGGCGCGGTGCCTCGGACGACAAGGGCCAGCTGATGACTTTCGTCGAGGCCTGCCGTGCGTGGAAGGCCGTGCATGGCAAACTGCCCTGCCGGATCACCTTCTTCTTCGAAGGTGAAGAAGAGTCTGGGTCGCCTTCGCTGGTCCCGTTCCTCGAGACCAACAAGGACGAGTTGAAGGCCGATCTGGCGCTGGTCTGCGACACGTCGATGGTGTCGCGCGGCGTGCCCTCGATCGCCTCGCAACTGCGCGGCATGCTCAAGGATGAATTCACGATCATTGGCCCGCGCATCGACCTGCATTCGGGCCACTACGGCGGCCCGGGCCTGAATCCGCTGCGCGAGATTTCCCGGATCGTCGCCTCGTTCTACGACGAGGAAACCGGCCGCGTTGCGGTCGAAGGCTTCTACGAAGGCGTGCACGAGGTTCCCGCCGACCAGCTGCGCCAATGGGAGAATTGCGGCTTTGACGAGGCCGAGTACCTCAATTCGGTCGGCTACACGCAGCCGCACGGCGAAAAGGGCTACTCGACGCTTGAACAGCAATGGGCGCGGCCGACGCTGGAAATCAACGGGCTGTGGGGCGGCTACAACGGGGCGGGGTCGAAAACCGTGATCCCCAGCGAAGCCCATTGCAAGATCACCTGCCGACTGGTCGGCGACATGGACCCCGACAAACTGCGGGACAAGATCCGCAAACACGTCGAAGACCGCCTGTCGCCCGACGCCAAGGTCGTTTGGGACAATGACCTCGAAGGCTCCCCCGCCTCGGTGATGAATCTGGACCGGCCGGAGTTCGAGGCCGCCCGCAGCGCCCTTTCAGATGAATGGAACCGCGAGGCTGTTTTCACCGGCATGGGCGGCTCGATCCCGGTCGTGGGATATTTCAATTCCGTTCTGGGGCTGGATTCGATGCTGGTCGGATTTGCGAACGACGACGACGCCATCCATTCACCCAACGAAAAGTATGACGTGAAAAGCTTTCACAAGGGCATCCGCTCGTGGGCCCGTATCCTGGACGCCCTGACCCGCTGAGCAGAAGCAGTTTGCGAGGCTCTGCCTCGCACTCCGGGATATTTGACGCCAGATGAAGAATACGACCGCACTTCATCTGGCCCAAAATATCCCGGGGGAGCCGCGCGCAGCGCGGTAGGGGCAGAGCCCCATTCCGCGTTCCGCCATGATCCGATTTGCAGCTAGAAGTGGATGGCGCGTCCGTAAGCGTCCAGAACGGCCTCGTGCATCATTTCCGACAGCGTCGGGTGCGGGAAGACGGTGTTCATCAGGTCTTCCTCGGTGGTTTCCAACTGGCGCCCTACGACATATCCTTGGATGAGCTCGGTCACCTCGGCACCGACCATGTGCGCCCCTAACAGCTCACCCGTCTTGGCATCGAAAACGGTCTTGATCATGCCCTCGGGTTCTCCCAGCGCGATGGCCTTGCCATTACCGATAAAGGGGAAACGGCCGACCTTGACCTCAAAGCCCAACTCTTTGGCCTTGGCTTCGGTGTAGCCGACCGATGCCACCTGGGGCTGGCAGTAGGTGCACCCAGCGATGCTCTCGGGTTTGACGGGATGGGCATGTTTTCCGGCGATCAGTTCCGCGACCATGACACCCTCGTGGCTTGCCTTGTGCGCCAGCCAAGGCGCCCCTGCGATGTCGCCGATCGCATAGAGGCCATCGACGCCGGTACGGCAGAATTCATCGGTCACGACATGGGTTCTGTCGATCTTCACCCCCAACGCCTCGAGCCCCAGGTTCTCGACGTTGCCGACGATCCCAACGGCAGAGATGACCGTGTCGAATTCGTGTTTTTCCGTCTTTCCGCCGGTTTCGATATGGGCGGTCACCTTGCCCTTGCCGCGGTCAAGCTGCTTGACCATGGATTTCTCCATGATCTTCATGCCCTGCTTGATGAATGCCTTTTTGGCAAAGGCGCTGATCTCGGCATCCTCGACCGGCAGAACGCGGTCCATGACCTCGACCACCGTCGTGTCCGCGCCCAGCGTATTGAAGAAACTGGCGAATTCGATCCCGATCGCGCCCGAGCCGATGACCAGCAGCTTCTTGGGCATCCGAGGGGGCTGCAGCGCGTGCTTGTAGGTCCAGACCAGGTCGCCGTCGGCCTCGAGCCCCGGCAACTCACGCGCCCGGGCCCCGGTGGCGAGGATGATGTTGCTGGCGACCAACTCCTCGGTTCCCTTGTCGGTCTTGACCGAAACCTTGCCGCGCGCGGGGATCGTCGCCTCTCCCATCACCACGGTAACCTTGTTCTTTTTCAGAAGGTGCCCGACGCCACCGGCCAACTGCTTGGCCACGCCGCGCGACCGCTTGACCACAGCATCGATATCATATCCGATCTTCTCGGCGCTCAGCCCGAAATCCTTGGCGCGTTCCATAAGGTGGAATACCTCGGCAGACCGCAGCAGCGCCTTGGTCGGGATGCAGCCCCAGTTCAAACAGATGCCGCCCAGGTGCTCGCGCTCGACGATTGCGGTCTTCAGGCCCAGCTGGGCCGCGCGAATAGCAGCGACATAGCCGCCGGGGCCGGCCCCGATTACGATCAGATCAAAGGATTTTGCAGCCATGTGTACCTCTCGGCGCGGGTCTGATGAAAACTAGTTTAGTGCTAAACTATTTCTGCGGGCGCTTCAACATCGCTGCCTGCGACATTGGTGACGTAAGGTCACAAAAGCAGAAACCCAGCCCGTCAAGACTATTGCAGCGCTGGGCGGAAGGCTAGAAAAGATACCAATTCCATTGGCAACACGTGTTTGACCGAGACATAGGAGGCCCAGGCCATGGCCCGAACACTCAAGGATCTGCTGATTGCCCTACTGAACGCGACTCTGATCCTGCTGGCCCTGTGCCTGTTTCTCGGCTGGAAACTGGCGCAGAGCGTCGAGAACATTCAGGACCGGTTCCAGCAGAATCTACAGATCGTGCGCCCATTTCAGGAGCAGGCCCGCAACATCAGAGCGGGTTTGAGCGCGTTGCGGGACGAGTTGAAGGCCGTTCGCGCCGGCGGCAGTACCGATTTGGACACTGGACAGAAGCTGGCGCGAACGCTGGACCGGCTCGACCAAAGCCTGGCAACCCTGAACCGGGCACAAGATACCCTGACACAGATCGCCGAAACCCCGGAACTGTTGATCGACCGAGCCATAATCACAGCCATCGACACCACCAGCCAACGCCTGATGACGCTGCGCGGCTGCGGGGCGCAGGAAAGCTAGGCGATCGCCTGCAACTCGCGCACGGTGGCACCGTAACCGCCGTTGCTGACATAGGCGGCCTCGGGCGCAGTCGTTTCCCGCGACAGCGCCGCGTTGCGATAGGGGAACCGCCCGAATTTTCTGATCACCTCGCGATGCGCGCGGGCATGCAGCAGGTTGTCTCTGCCATGCTTGGGCATGCGCTCGCACATCAGTCGTACACAGCGTTCCTGGTCGCACAGGTTCTCGGAATGCATCAGCGGCATGTAGAAGAATTGCCGCGCCGGTTCGTCGATCTTCAGGTCCCAGCCCTTGTCGATGGCGCATTTGGCCGCCGCCAGCGCAGCCCTGTCGGACGCGAAGGCCCGAGCGCTGCCCCGGAACATGTTGCGCGGAAATTGATCCATCAGAATGATGTAGGCCAAGGCCCCGCTGGGATAGGTCAGCCACAGCGAGAATTTCCCTTGGCACGCCGCTTCCCACGTCGTCAGGAACCTCTCCCGGATCCGGGTATCCAGTGCCTCATCCTCGCGGTACCAGCCCTTGGGGCCGACTTCATCCAACCAAAAACTCAATACTTCTTCAGGACCGACCATCCCAATGACTCCGTGTGTTCTCCCCCAAGAGACGTAGAGTCATTTAAGGGTCTTTTACAGAAATGTTACAGTAACATATTGCAACACTTGCGACACATATCCGGCGCTCAGGCCGGAGTTTCAGCCTCTTCGTCGTCCTGCGCGGCCTCGATGGCGATTTCCTGCGCAACTTCCAGCGCCACCGGCGAGGCGGTGGGGTAAAGCGGCGCAAGCGCGGCGGTCTCGTCCACCGGCACATGGGCACGCTGGGTCATCCGGTACAACGCATAGGCAGCCATGGCGAACAGCAACGCTGCGATTAACAGGAAATACCCGGACGGCCCGAACACCGCATCGCCCATCAGCCAACCGGTGATGAGCGGGCCAGCGATCGCCCCCAAACCGTTGATGAAGATCAACCCGCCCGAGGCAGCGGCCATGTCCTCGTATTCCAGATAGTCATTGGTATAGGCGATCAGCAGCGAATAAAGCGGGTTCGACATGCCTCCGATCACGAAGGCCGCGGCCAGCAGAACCGCGAAGGTCATACCAAACAGCATGCCCACCAGCGCCGCGGCCCCCCCTGCGACCGAAACCAGCAGGATCAGCACCCGCCGGTCCATCCGGTCCGAGAACCATCCCAGCGGATACTGCAACAGCAACGCACCGATGTAGAAGGTTGCCACAAAGGTCGAAATCTCGACCAGGGTCAACCCGGCGCGGGCGCCATAGACCGCGGCCATGCCGAACTGGGCCGAAAAGACGCCGCCCAGCAGGAACATGCCAACGCAGCCCAGCGGCGAGGTTTCCATCAACTGTCTCAGCGTCATCGGCTTGGTCGTGTCAAAGGCCGGTGTCGGCGAGATCGACAGCAGGATCGGCGCGAACGAGACCGAGACCAGGATCGAGGCGATTACGAAGGTCTCGTACCCCGCCGGATCGCCCACCAGCATCAGCGCCTGCGCACTGACGATGCCGATCATCTGGACGATCATGTACAGCGACAGCGCCTGCCCCCGGTTTTCATTGCTGGCGGCATTGTTCAACCAGCTTTCGGCCGTCACATACACGCCGGAAAAACAAAAGCCGATCACCACGCGGCCCAGCGACCAGGCGATCGGGTCGGTCAGCATCGGATACATGATCATCACTGCCGAGATGAACGACGCCAGCGCCGCGAAGACCCGCACATGCCCGACTCGCCGGATCATCTCGGGGGCCAGGCGCGAGCCGCCCAGGAATCCTACGAAATAGGCCGACATGACAAAGGACATCTCCAGCGTCGAGAAGCCCTCGATCTCGCCCCGCACGCCCAGCAGGGTACCCTGCAGGCCGTTGCCGATCATCAGCAGACCCATTCCAAGAAGAAGCGCCCATGCGCTGGCAAGTACCTGAAGCATGACTGCCTCCAATTCTGCTGGACAATTTTTTGCGTCAAACTCGTTGCGTTAAACGACCTGAATACGCCCCGGTCGCGCTTGTCTACGACATTTCCCGGATTCGGTCCGGTGATCGCGCCCTTTAAGGGATCAAAAGCGACGCGTCACCATAAGAAAAGAAGCGGTACCGGCTGGCAATAGCGTGATCGTAGATCCGCAGCATCCGGTCCTTACCCATCAATGCCGAGACCAGCATCAGCAGGGTGGATTTGGGCAGGTGGAAATTGGTCATCAGCGCATCGGTCACATGGAATTTGAAACCGGGATAGATGAAGATGTCGGTCTCGCCTTCCCACGGTTCGATCCGTCCGCCGCGCGCGGCGCTTTCGATCAGGCGCAGCGCCGTGGTGCCCACGGGAATGACGCGGCCGCCGGTGGCCTTGGTGGCGGCGATCTCGGCCGCGGCCTGCGCGCTGACACGCCCCCATTCGGCATGCATCTTGTGGGTGGTCACGTCCTCGACCTTGACCGGCAGGAAGGTGCCCGCGCCCACATGCAGGGTGACATAGGTGAAATCCACGCCACGCGCAGCCAGTGCCTGCAGCAGCGACTCGTCGAAATGCAGCGAGGCGGTGGGGGCCGCCACGGCACCGGAATGGCGCGCCCAGACCGTCTGATAGTCCGTCTTGTCCCGCTCGTCCGCCGGTCGCTTTGCGGCGATGTAGGGCGGCAGCGGCATCGCCCCGGCCTGCTCAAGCGCGCGGTCGAAATCCTCGCCCGTCAGGTTGAACCGCAGATGGGCCTGCCCGTCCACGACGCGTTCCAGAATCGCAGACAGTTCGCCCGAGAACACGATTTCTTCGCCGACGCGCACCTTTTTCAGAGGCTTGAGCAGTGCCGCCCAACTGCCGTCGGCCTGCGGGTCCAGCAAGGTGGCCTCGATCGCGGCCGACACCGACCCCTGCGCGCTGTCGCGGTGGCGCCGCCCCGACAGGCGCGCGGGAATGACCCGAGTGTCGTTCAGCACCAGCCGGTCGCCCGGTCGCAGCCAGTCGGGCAGGTCGGACACGCGCGCATCGGTCAGGTCATCGCCCTGCGCCACCAACAGACGCGCCGACGAGCGCGGGCTGGCGGGCCGGGTGGCGATCAGGTCTTCGGGCAGGTCGAAATCGAAATCACTCAGCTTCATGCGCGCGGCATACAACGCCCGAATGGATTTGACCACAGATCCCGGTCAACGATCTTCTCCCCGTGCCCCCAAAGACGGGCTGGGGCCATCGCGTTGGGGCGTTGCGTTGGGGCCGTCCGAAACCGTCGGTGCCGGGTCGCGCATAAGGTTGCGTAGAAACAATGGCGCCAATCCCGACAGCGGATTGACCGAGACCTGCGGCGCCGAGACCGGCCCGACCAGCTTGTAGTTGAAGGCGAAAACACCTTCGCCCTTCTGGGTCAGTACGCTGCCGATGGCGTTGACCAGGTAGATCGGAGAAATCGCGCCCTGAAGGTTCAGGAATTTGCGGTTCAGATCGACCGTGCCGTCGAACGACAGCCCCAGCGACGGACCGACCGCGCTGCCGCTGAGGATCTTGACCTGCGTCGGCGTGATTCGCATTACGCTCTCGATCGACGAGAACTGGATCCCCTGCCCGGACATCTCGTCCAGCAACCCGACCACACTGATCGCGTTCAACAGTGCCGCCATGGCCGGGGCGTCGGTGATGCGGGTGTTTCGGATATTCAGGTTCAGGTCGTAATTTCCGGGCTCGGCCACCGGGTCCAGCTGGACCTGTAGCGTGCCACCCTGCGCCTGCGTCAGCAACCCGGCCGACCGCAAAACGGCCCCGGCATCCACCGATTGCAGCCGGACTGCGCTGCGGCCATCGCCGCTGGGGAAGACCTGCCCCTGAACGGCGGCACCACCGTTCACCCGGGCGCTGAACCCGCCCTGCAGGCCGCCCGTCGTCTGGAAATTCCCGGTCAGGCCGGTCAGGGCCACCGTATCGGTGACCTGCAGCCGGTCCAGCGTCACGTCCAGTTTCGGACCTGCGCCACCGCCCCCGCCACCGCTGGCGAAGGTCGCCTTGGCAAGGTTCAGAACCCCACCCAGAACCCGGATATCCGGGACCGCCGCACCCCGCCCAATCAGCTCGGCCGGAACCGCTAGCCAGTCGCCCAGTTCGAACGTGCTGAATCGGATCCGGTCCAGCGCGCCGTCGCTGATCGAGATCGCTCCCACGGCCCGCAGCCCGGCGGCTTCGATTAGCAGCGTGTCGATGCTCAGCGGCTCGGAGACGGTGGCTTCGACCGTCAGCGCGCCCGTGCCGGACCGAGGCTTGCGCCAGCCCAATTCGGGGATCGCCAGCGTCACCCCCGCAAGATCCGAACTGGCGCGCAGACGCGTCGGCTGACCGCCCCCGATCCCCAGTTCGATCTGCGCCACGCCCTGCCCCGTCAGCATCTGCGGCGGCAATCCCGCCTTCAGCTCGTCCACCAAACGCGGCGACAGCTCGATCTGCCCGGTCAGCGTGCTGCGTTGCGGTTCGGTGCCGCCGATGGGCTGTCGCCAGCGGACCTGCATCGGGACCGCGCCGAAAGACCCGTCGCCGGCGATGGAGACCTCGTCCTGGGTGCCGCTCAGGGCCAGTTTCGCCGCGCTGACGCGGAAACCGGGCACAAGACGATCGGTCTGCAAGTTCAGGATGTCCCCGGCAAAATGGAACCGGGTTTCTTCCAGCTTGAGCCCCTTGATCAGCGGCAGGGCCAATGTGCCGCTCAACCGCACCTGCCCGTCGGCCAGATCGACCGGCAGTTTGGCCTTGGTCAGCACGGACAATGGCGGCCGGTCCAGCAGCGACAGCGCCGCGGTCACGCTGCCTCTGGCCTGAATGCGAACAATGCCCGGCGTCGATTTCTTGATCCCGGTGTCCGGGATGATGAATGAGGTGCCCGCGGCATCGACGACTCCGCCCTGATCGGCCTTCACGAATCCCTGATGGGCGGTGACGGTAAAGCGCCGCTCGATCAGGCTGGCCTCACCGCGTGCGTTCTGCAACGGCGGCAGGGTCTTGGCAAATCGCACGGTCGCCTCGTCGAATTCGAAATCCGCGTAGATCAGCGGTTTGGTCCCGGGGCGCAGGCGAAGAGCGAAATCCACGTTCGACATCTGCCCGCCGAGCACGTTTTCCGTGACCCATTTGCGCGGCTTAGGCGCCAGTCGCGGCGGCCAGTACTGCAAAACGCGCCCCTGCGAGATCTGATTGATCCGAGCGTCGAGATCCACGCTCCAGCCGTCGGGTAGGCCCTGTACCGCGCCCGACGCATGCAGCCGCACGTTATCGTCCTCGACAACCGCCTGCCCCAGTTGCAGGCGGAACGGATTCAGACTGACCTGGAAATCCAGCTGGGCCCGGTTCAGGTGCAGGTCGTCCACGAACAGATCAGCCGGGTTCAGCCCGATTCCGGTCAGGCGGACCTGAACCGCCATGCTCTGCAGCGCACCCGTCTCCACACCCTCGAGATAGGCCTCACCTTCACCTTGGACCGTTCCCCAGGCCGAGGCGATGGATACTTCGTTGAAATCCAGAACCTGCCGGTAGGGGTCATAGGTGAAATAGGTGCGGGCCGTGTCAAACGGCACCGGACGGGTTTCGGGATTGGGCTGCACGGCGCCCGGGCCGAGGTTGAGCGTGGCAAAAACCGGCCCCAACGCCCCCTGCTCGTCGATGCTGCCGCGCAGGGCGCCCGAGATCGGCGCGTCCAGCACCTGCAGCCACGCGAGGGCCGGCGCCTGCGCGGCCACGTCCACGGCGGGCAGGTCCGTGATCGAGATGCCGAACTGTGCCTGAGGCGAGCCGAATGAGCTGGTATAGTTGGCCTCGACCATACTCACATAGTCTCGCCCCGCCAGAACCGAAAACCCTGTGGCCAGCCGCAAGGCCCGATCGTCGCGGGTGACCAGGATGTGCCCGCCATCCAGAACCCAGGACCGGCCAAGCCGCTGATCGCTGTAGTCCAGCGTGATCGCCTCCATCTCGACCGACGCCAGTGCGGACAGGGCCGGAGATTGGAAAACGGCATCAGCCTGCTCGATCAGTTCGGCCAGATTTGGCGCCTGCCTCACGGGGGCGCTGCCGGACCCCACGATCAGGGTCAGCATCCCGTCTGGCCCGCGGACCAGCGTGATCTGGGCACCGTTCAGTACGATCCGCTTGGGCCGGACATGTCCGCGCAGCAATGGGCGCATCGACAGGCTGGCCCGCAAGTCCGACACATGTGCGATCTGCCGCCCTTCGGCATCGCTGATCGACACGTCGCTCAGCCGCAGACTCGGACGCCAGCCTTCGTGGATGATGAAACTGGCATCGCCGAACCGGATCTTCACCCCGTCCAGCGCCTGGTCTAGCCGCGCCTCGACCCGGTCGCGCAGCCAGTTCGGCGCATGCACCCGTTGCCCCAGGACCATCAACCCCGAGAACACGGCCAGAAACACCAGCAGGAAAACCCCGCGCAAGGCCCACAGAACGGCCGTCCGGCGGCGGGATCGGCGGCGCGGCGCCCGGCCTGGTTTGTCCGATTTTTCGTCCTGCCGCTCAGCCAATTCGCCTACCAAGCCTTCCAACCCGCTGACGCCGCTCTATTATCCGCGGCAGTTCATGACAACCACAACCGGAGACCTCCATGCCCGACCTCTCAGACATCGCCCCCGATTTCACCCTGCCCCGTGACGGCGGCGGTTCGGTCACCCTGTCGGCCCTGCGCGGCCGCCCCGTCGTTCTTTTCTTCTATCCCCGCGATGATACGCCGGGCTGCACGAAGGAATCCATCGGATTTTCCGAAGCTCTGCCCGCCTTCGCCGAGGCGGGCGCGCAGGTCTTCGGCATCTCGCGCGACAGCGTCGCCAAACATGACAAGTTCGTCGCCAAGCACGGTCTGACCACGCCGCTTCTGTCCGACGAAGACGGAACCGTCTGCGAGGCCTTCGGCGTCTGGGTCGAAAAGAACATGTACGGGAAGAAATCGATGGGGATCGAGCGTTCGACCTTTCTGATCGACACCGACGGCAAGATCGCCCGCGTCTGGCGCAAGGTGAAGGTCCCCGGTCACGTCGATGAGGTGCTGGAGGCCGTGCGCGCGCTTTGACGCCGCGCGCCATCCGGTCTAAGAGGCGGCAGTTTCATTCGACCCGAGGATCACCGTGGCCAAGACCCTGACCCAGATGGCAACCGACGTGCTGACCACCGCGGACGGGCGGGCCAAGACCGCCCTGTCGCGGCGCTATGCGGCCGACTGGGTCGCGTCCCGCAAGGGCGATGCCCCGGCGATCGAGATCGGCACCGCCGAACCGCCGCTGCATCCCGCGCGCCCCGCCCGCCCCGAGCTGCTATCACCGCGCGACGTGCCGCGCCGCCGCCCCGGGTCCGAGGCCGGGCGCATCGCGCTGCTGCACGCTGTAGCCCATATCGAGCTGAACGCGGTGGACCTGCATTGGGACATCATCGCCCGGTTCGGACATGTGCCGATGCCGATCGGCTTCTACGACGACTGGGTCAAATGCGCCGAGGAGGAATCGCGCCATTTCGAAATGGTCTGCGACTGCCTGGAGGCGATTGGCAGCCATTACGGCGCGCTTCCCGCCCATGCCGGCATGTGGCGCGCGGCCGAGGACACCGCCGGGGACCTGATGGGCCGGCTGGCGGTAGTGCCGATGGTGCTCGAGGCGCGCGGCTTGGACGTGACACCGGGCATGATCGAGATTTTCCGCAAGGCAAAGGCCGATCAGGCCGTAGCTGCGCTGGAAGTGATCTATGCCGAAGAGGTCGGCCACGTCGCCTATGGGTCGAAATGGTTCCACTTTCTGTGCGGTCGGGAAAATGCCGACCCCAAGGACGTGTTTCACGATCTGGTCCGCCGGTATTTCCACGGCGCCCTGAAACCGCCCTTCAACGAGGAGAAGCGGGCCGAGGCTGGATTGCCGCCCGATTTCTACTGGCCCCTGGCCGAAGATCTGCCCCCGCCCGGAACGGCCCGGAAATAGACCGGGCAGCGCGCGCTTCGGCAAATTCTCGCCGATCCGTAGCCCGAAATTGCGCGATTTTTGCACCAATCGGTTAACAAACTTGCCCAATCGCTGCCCGGCCATTAATCAGTCGCCCCAAGGGTCGGCAAGCCGCCACGGCAACCACTCATGACCGACCCGGACAATGGGGATGAGGAGTAAGACGCGTGCGAACACGTCTGGCGATCAAACTGCACTCACTGCTCGAACGGCACTTTCCCGAACGCAGGGTCTTTCTGAAATCCGACAAGGACACGCGCTTTGTCCGGCTTAGCTCGGAAACCCAGGTACTGGCGGTTCTGGGCGTGGCGGTCATGGTCGGCTGGACGTCGGTGGCAACTGCGCTGTTGCTGATGGACAGCATCGGGTCGGGCAATTTCCGGGAACAGGCCAAACGCGATCAGGCGGTCTATCAGGAACGTCTGAACATTCTGTCCGCCGAACGGGACGCCCGTGCCCAAGAGGCGCTGGCCGCACATGAACGCTTCAATTCCGCGCTCGAGCGGATCTCGGCGATGCAGTCTGAACTGCTGGAATCCGAGAACCGCCGGCACGAGTTGGAAACAGGGATCGAGGTGATTCAGGCCACTCTGCGCGCCACCATGAAACAGCGCGAGGAGGCGCGCGCCGAACTGGCCGCGCTGAAACAGAAGGCCGACGACCCGGCCGTGGCCATGTTTGCATCGGCCGCCCCCGTTCAACTGGGATTCCTGTCCGAGGCCCTGGCCCGCACGGCCCAGCAGCGCGACCAGATCGCGTCCGATGCCCAGAGTGCGCTGGACCAGCGCGACGAGCTGGAACTTGAAATCCAGTTGATGCAGGAACGCAATGACGAGATCTTCCGCCAGTTGGAAGAGGCGATGCTGATCTCGGTCGAGCCGCTGGACAAGATGTTCCGACAGGCCGGCATGCCGACGGACCGCATCCTCGACGAGGTGCGGCGTGGCTACAGCGGCATTGGCGGGCCGTTGACCCCGATCTCGTTCAGCACCCGCGGCGAGGAGCTGTCGCCGGATGAAATCCGCGCCAACCGCCTGCTGGAACAGATGGACCAGTTGAACCTGTATCGCATCGCCGCTGAAAAGGCGCCCTTTGCCACGCCGATCCGTTCGTCCTTCCGGTTCACCAGCGGCTACGGCTATCGCCGCGACCCAAAGACCGGTGGCCGCCGGATGCACAAGGGCACCGATTTCGCCGCCCCCAAGGGCACAAACATCTATGCGACCGCCGACGGCGTCGTGACCCATGCCGGATGGCAATCGGGTTTCGGCAAGCTGGTCAAGATCAAGCACGCCTTCGGGATCGAAACCTATTACGCCCATAATTCGAACATCCGCGTGAAGGTCGGCCAAAGGGTCTCGCGCGGGGACCACATTGCTGATATGGGTAACACCGGACGGTCGACCGGAACGCATCTGCACTACGAAGTGCATGTGAACGGAAAACCCGTAAACCCCATGACCTACATCAAGGCTGCGAACAATGTTTTCTAAGAGCAAGATCAACGAGCCCGCACCCAAGGCATCCGAAACGGCGAAGCCCGCCGCTCCGGCCGCTCAGGCGACCCCTGCCCCGACCGAGCAGAAAGCGGCCGCAACCCCACCGAAACCCAAGCCGCCGGCTTCGGTTCTGTCGTCAGATCTGCACATCACCGGCAACATCAAGACCTCGGGCGACATTCAGGTCGAAGGCACCGTCGAAGGCGACATCCGTGCGCATCTGCTGACCATCGGCGAGACCGCGACGATCAAGGGCGAGGTGACTGCCGATGACGTGGTCATCAACGGCCGGATCGTAGGCCGCGTGCGCGGGCTGAAGGTGCGCCTGACCTCGACCGCGCGTGTCGAGGGCGACATTATCCACAAGACCATCGCAATCGAAAGCGGCGCGCATTTCGAGGGCTCGGTCCAGCGTCAGGACGACCCGCTGAACCCGGGCCGCAGCAGCAAGACCGGCGCCAACCCGGCCGCCGAAGTCAGCCAGTAAATCCGAAGAACCCAACGGTTCCGACCCAAACGCCGTGGCCCTGCCGCGGCGTTTTTTCGTGCGCGATGCCCCCGGCGTGGGTGGCCGTGAAACAACATCGTCCGCGCAGGTGGAAACGACCATTTAGAGTTTTTTTCGGTTTCCGCTACACTCGCCCCCGTTGAATTTGGGAGATTTCACTATGCGAGCTAAATTGATGGCCGAGTTCTTCGGCACGTTCTGGCTGGTTCTTGGCGGGTGCGGCAGTGCGGTTCTGGCCGCGGGCGTGGCCGATGTCGGCATCGGCTGGCTGGGCGTTTCCTTCGCCTTCGGCCTTACGGTGCTGACGATGGCCTTTGCGGTAGGCCATATCTCGGGCGGGCATTTTAACCCGGCCGTCAGCCTGGGCCTGATGATCGGCGGACGCTTTCCAGCCAAGGATCTATTGCCCTATTGGGCCGCCCAGGTGATCGGCGCCATACTGGCGGCTGCGGTTCTGTACCTGATCGTCAGCGGCGCCCCCGAGTTTTCCGGTGTCGGCAGTTTTGCCTCGAACGGTTATGGCGAAGCCTCGCCCGAGGGCTATTCGATGATGTCCGCCCTGGTGATCGAGATCGTCCTGACCGCCTTTTTCCTGATCATCATCCTGGGCGCCACGTCCGAAAAGGCACCGGCCGGCTTCGCCCCCATCGCCATCGGGTTGGGGTTGACCCTGATCCACCTGATCTCGATCCCGGTCACCAATACGTCGGTGAACCCGGCGCGATCGACCGGCGTTGCGCTCTTCGCCGACGGGCCTGCGCTGGCCCAGCTGTGGCTGTTCTGGGTCGCCCCGCTGATCGGCGGCGCGGTGGGCGCGCTGATCTGGAACGCGATGGTGTCCGAGGACTGACGCCCGGCCTAGCGACCCGTCATCCAGATTCCGTCGGGCCAGAAGGCGTGGAAAGCAAAGGCGAACATCACGTCATGCACCACGTCCTGCCCGGCGGCATCAGTGACGCGGACCGATCCGACGTCACGCCCCTTGGCGATGAGCCCGTTGTCCAGCGCCGAGGCCTGGCCGCTGCGCCACGAGATCGTCACGCCAGCCTCGGTCACCTGGCCTTGGCGGCGCAGGCGGGTCAGAGGCCAGGCCCGGTCGCCCACCCGCACCACACGTTCCAGAGGGTGAAGGCCATGTGGTGGCAGCGCTCCGTCATACAGGAACGGTTGGCGCGACGTGTCATAGCCGCGATAGGGGTTGCGGCCATAGTCGCGATTGTAGTCCGGTTCGGCCATCACCAGCCCATCGGGGTTGCGTTCGCGAAACTGCGCCCAGCTTTCCATCCACGCCGGAAGCGCCCGCAGCCGGGCTCCGGTCAGCCGCCCGACAATGGCCTCGCCCGTGGCCTGCTGCCACCAGCTTTCGGTTTCACGATCGTACATGACCATGTCCGAATGGCGCAGCTTGCCCGTGACGCCAAAACTGAGCACGCCTTGCTCCGTCCGCCGGTCGAACACCAGCGCCGAGTTGCACAGGGGGCAATAGGTGATCGCGACGGGCCGGTTGCCGATCCGGTCATTCACGATCTCGTGCCAGATCAGATAGCGGATCGGATAGGCCCTTGGCCGCGCGCCGGGTAGCTCGACGGAGATGACCGGCTCGGCAGCGGCCAGTCCGGTATTCACGGACACCTCGACGAAACCGGGATCGCTGAGCGCCGGGATGCCATCCTTGGGCGGCCCGCCCGAGCGGATCTGGCTCCAGTCCTGCACCGAGGTCATCGCGAAATCGGTCCGAGGCCATTCACCGCGCCACAGATCGGGGTTGGCGGACGCAGCCGCCGCGCAGACCAGCAGAAGGGAAGATAGAAGGGATCGCATGAGGCACCTCTGGCTGTCTGCCATGGTGCGCGATGCGCGGGCGGCGGGCCAAGCCCCCCGCACGGGGACGTGAACACCCGTGCGTCAAACCCGGCGCGGAAACCGCGCCGGGTGTCGAGGTCATTCGGTAACGGTGACCTTGGTCATCACGTCGGGCTGGCCGATCACGGCGCCGTTCGGGCCGGTGCCGCGTTTGATGGCGTCCACCACGTTCATCCCACCGGTCACCTCGCCGACAACCGTGTACTGGCCGTTCAGCGACGGCGCCGGTGCGAACATGATGAAGAACTGCGAGTTGGCGCTGTTCGGGTCGCGCGCCCTCGCCATGCCGACGATGCCGCGCTCGTAGGGAACATCTGAGAATTCGGCCGGCAGGTCAGGACGATCGGACCCACCGGTGCCCGCACGGCGCATATCGCTGCCCAGCTTGCCGTATTCAACATCGCCGGTCTGCGCCATGAAACCGTCGATCACGCGGTGGAATACCACCCCGTCATACTTGCCCTCGGCGGCCAGAGCGGTGATCTGCTCGACATGCTTGGGCGCGACATCTTCGAACAGGTCGATGGTGATCGTGCCGTTGGCCTCGCCCTCGACTTCGATCTGCAGGCCCGTGGCCAGCGCCGGGCTGGCCAGCAAGGCAAAAACGGCGGCCAGCTTATACATCGGCGGCCACCTTGACGCTGATCATGCGGTCGGGGTTCGCGGGCGGCTCGCCGCGGGTGATGGCGTCGACATGCTCCATCCCCTCGATCACGCGGCCATAAACGGTGTATTGGCCGTTCAGAAAGTGGTTGTCCTTGAAGTTTATGAAGAACTGCGAGTTGGCCGAGTTCGGGTTGGCCGACCGGGCCGCGCCCAGCGTACCCCGGTCATGCGGCAGTTTCGAGAATTCCGCCGGAAGGTTCGGCAGCGACGACCCGCCGGTGCCCGCCATACGGAGGTTGAAGCCGTCTTCCATGTCGCCGTGCTGCACATCACCGGTCTGCGCCATGAAGCCGTCGATCACCCGGTGAAAGGCCACGTTGTCGTACTCGCCCGCGCGCGCCAGCTCTTTCATGCGCTCGCAATGCTGGGGTGCCACGTCGGGCAGCAGCTCGATGACGACCTTGCCATCCTTCAGCTCGATGATGATGGTGTTTTCGGGATCCTTGATCTCGGCCATGGGGCTCTCTCCTGTGGAAATGATTTGCGCAAATACCTATGCGCCGGACGCGGGAAAGCCAAGTGAAGCATTGACCTGTCGGCAAAATGCAGGAAAAGAACCGCTGACGCGTGGTGACAACGGCGAGGATGACACGATGGGCTGGAAAACGCTGGACGACATGGACCTGCAGGGCAAACGCGTGCTGGTGCGCGTGGATATCAACGTGCCTGTCGTCGAAGGCGCGGTGACCGACGACACACGCATCCAACGCATCGTGCCCACCGTGCGCGACATCCTGGCCAAGGGCGGCAAACCCATCCTGCTGGCCCATTTCGGGCGCCCCGGCGGCGAGCGGCGGCAGAACCTGTCGCTGAAACAGCTGGTCCCCGCGCTGGAATCGGCCTTTGGCACCAAGGTCCGTTTTGGCGAGGATTGCGTCGGATATGAGGCCGAGCTGGCCGTGGCCAACCAAGGCGAAGGCGAGGTCGTACTGCTGGAGAACACGCGGTTTCACGACGGCGAAACCAAGAACAGCGCCAAACTGGGCGAAGGGATGGCCAAGCTCGGCGATATCTATTGCAACGATGCCTTTTCCGCCGCGCACCGCGCCCATGCCTCGACCGAGGGGCTGGCGCAGCTGCTGCCGGCATGCGCCGGGCGCCTGATGCAGGCCGAGCTGAGCGCGCTTGAGGCCGCGTTGGGCAACCCTCAGCGTCCGGTCACCGCAGTGGTCGGCGGGGCCAAGGTCTCGACCAAGCTGGACCTGCTGGGCAACCTGATCGAGAAGGTCGACAACCTGATCATCGGCGGCGGCATGGCCAACACCTTCCTGCTGGCCAAAGGGTATGACGTGGGCAAATCGCTGGCCGAACACGCCATGACCGACACCGCCGCGCAGATCATGACCAAGGCCGAGGAAACCGGCTGCCGCATCATCCTGCCCAGCGACGTGGTCGTGGCCGAAAAGTTCGAGGCCCACGCCCCGCACAAGGTGGTGCCGGCCGATCAGTGCCCGGCCGATGCGATGATCCTGGACGCGGGGCCGGAAACCGTAGCCACGATCTGCAAGACCTTTGAAGATAGCAAAACACTGATCTGGAACGGCCCGTTGGGCGCTTTTGAGCTCGAGCCCTTCGACGCGGCCACCAACGCCGCCGCGCTGAAAGCGGCCGAGCTGACCCGCGCGGGCAAGCTGGTCTCGGTGGCCGGCGGCGGCGATACGGTCGCCGCGCTGAACGCGTCGGGCGCGGCGCATGATTTCACCTACATCTCGACCGCCGGTGGTGCGTTCCTTGAGTGGATGGAGGGCAAGACCCTACCCGGCGTCGCCGCCTTGGACCAATGATCCAAGGCCGGTGGCGCCCTGCCCGGCGAGGCGCCCTGTTTTTTTGAATCGCTGTCGAGATTTTCGCGTTTTCGGGGATTCACAAGCCGAATCACCTGTGACATAGTGCCGACAGATGCCCGGGAAACGGGCACGATTGTGAGGCAGTATTCATACGGCGGTAAACAGAGTGTCCCGTTCCAGTCGGCCCGGTTTGGGCACAGTCCTGTTCTTTTCAGTGGCGTTTTTGCTGGGTGTGTATTTCACCTTCGCCGCCGTACAGGGCGACTATGGCCTGCTCAGACGGGTCGAGATTGCGGCGGAACGGGATGCTCTGTCGCGCGACCTCGGCGGATTGAACGCCGAAATCGCGCGGATGGAGAACCTGACGCGCAGGCTTTCGGACACCTATCTTGACCTTGATCTTCTGGACGAACAGGCACGCTCGGTTCTGGGCATGATCCGCGCCGACGAAATCGTCATCCGCTGAATGCCCACTCAGGCTGTGGAACGGCGCGCGCCGAGACGCTGCGTCACATTTCCACTCGCCAGACTGCGCGAAATGCATTAAAAGATAGTTTAACGCTAAACTATCTTGCCTGAAGGGGGAGATCGCCACGATGGCTGCGCGAAAAACCACAAAGAAACCAAACGTTTCTGCGGAGGAACTCAAGACCTACTACCGCGAGATGTTGTTGATCCGCCGATTCGAAGAAAAGGCGGGGCAACTGTATGGGATGGGTCTGATCGGCGGTTTCTGCCACCTCTACATCGGTCAGGAAGCCGTCGTCGTGGGGCTCGAAGCCGCTGCCGAGGATGGCGACAAGCGCATCACCTCCTACCGCGACCACGGTCACATGCTGGCCTGCGGCATGGATCCGGGCGGCGTGATGGCCGAACTTACCGGGCGCATCGGCGGTCTGTCCAAGGGCAAGGGCGGCTCGATGCACATGTTCTCGAAGGAAAAGCATTTCTATGGCGGCCACGGCATCGTGGGCGCGCAAGTGCCCTTGGGGGCGGGTCTGGCCTTTGCCGATAAATACAAGGACAACGGCCGCGTGACCTTCACCTATTTCGGCGATGGCGCGGCGAACCAGGGCCAGGTCTACGAAACCTTTAACATGGCCGCCCTGTGGCAGCTACCGGTGGTCTTCGTGATCGAGAACAACCAGTACGCGATGGGAACGGCGCAGTCGCGCTCGACCTCGACCAAGGACATCTATCACCGCGGCGAGGCGTTCGGCATTCCCGGCGAAATCGTCAACGGCATGGACGTGCTGGCAGTGAAAGAGGCCGGAGAGAAAGCAGTGGCCCACTGCCGCGCAGGCAAGGGGCCCTATATCCTAGAGGTCAAGACCTACCGCTATCGCGGCCACTCGATGTCAGACCCGGCCAAGTACCGCACCCGCGAAGAGGTGCAGAAAGTGCGCGAACAGAGCGACCCGATCGAACATGTGCGCGAGCTGCTGCTATCGGGCAAGCACGCCACCGAGGATGACCTGAAGGCGATCGACAAGGAGATCAAGGAAGTCGTCAACAAGGCCGCCGAATTCTCCAAGGAAAGCCCCGAGCCGCCCGTCGAAGAGCTCTGGACCGACATCTACGCCTGAGAGGACGAACAAGACATGGCAACCGAAATTCTCATGCCCGCCCTTTCGCCGACCATGGAGGAAGGCACCCTGGCCACATGGCTGGTCAAGGAAGGCGACACCGTAAGTTCCGGCGACATACTGGCCGAGATCGAGACCGACAAGGCCACGATGGAGTTCGAGGCCGTCGACGAAGGCATAATCGGCAAGATCCTGATCCCCGAGGGCACCGAAGGGGTCAAGGTCAATACACCCATCGCCGTGCTGGTCGAAGAGGGCGAAGACGTCTCCGCCCTGCCCGAGGCTGCCCCGGCAGCCGAGGCGGGAAGCGAGGCCGCCGCGCCTGCGGCGGTTGAGGCGCCCGCACCCGCCCCTGCGGCGGCTCCTGTCGCGCCCGTCGTGGATCTGTCGCCCGATTGGCCAGCCGACGCGCCGATGAAACAACAGACTGTCCGCGAAGCTCTGCGCGACGCGATGGCAGAAGAAATGCGCGCCGACGAAGATGTCTACCTGATGGGCGAGGAAGTCGGCGAATACCAGGGCGCCTACAAGGTCTCTCAGGGTCTGCTGGACGAGTTCGGCGCAAAACGCGTGATTGATACGCCAATCACCGAGCATGGCTTTACAGGCATCGCCGTCGGCTCGGCCTTTGGCGGGCTGAAGCCGATCGTCGAGTTCATGACCTTCAACTTCGCCATGCAAGCGATCGACCAGATCATCAACTCGGCCGCCAAGACGCTGTACATGTCCGGCGGTCAGATGGGCTGTCCGATCGTGTTCCGCGGCCCCAACGGCGCCGCCGCGCGCGTGGCGGCCCAGCACAGCCAGGACTATGCCGCCTGGTACATGCAGATCCCCGGCCTGAAGGTGGTGATGCCCTATTCGGCAGCCGACGCCAAAGGCCTGCTGAAATCGGCCATCCGCGATCCCAACCCGGTCGTGTTCCTGGAAAACGAAATCCTCTATGGCCGCTCGTTCGACGTGCCGCAGGTCGATGACCTGACCGTGCCGCTGGGCAAAGCCCGCATCTGGCGCGAAGGCACCGACGTGACCATCGTCAGCTTCGGCATCGGCATGCAATACGCCTTGGAAGCTGCCGACAAGTTGGCCGAGGACGGCATCAGCGCCGAGGTGATCGACCTGCGCACCATCCGCCCGATGGACACCGGCGCGATCATCAACTCGGTGATGAAGACCAACCGTCTGGTCACGGTCGAGGAAGGCTGGCCCCAAGGGTCGGTCGGCAGCTACATCAGCTCGGTGGTGATGCAAGAGGCGTTCGACTATCTCGACGCGCCCGTCATCAACCTGACCGGCAAGGACGTACCCATGCCCTATGCCGCGAACCTGGAAAAACTGGCGCTGGTGACCACCGACGAGGTGATCGAAGCCGTCAAACAAGTGACCTATCGGTAAGGAGCGACTGACAGATGCCCACCGAAATTCTGATGCCCGCCCTTTCGCCGACCATGGAGGAAGGCACGCTCGCCAAATGGCTGGTCAAGGAAGGCGATACCGTCTCCTCGGGTGACCTGCTGGCCGAGATCGAGACCGACAAGGCCACGATGGAATTCGAAGCCGTCGACGAAGGCATCGTCGGCAAGATCCTGATCCCCGAAGGCACCGAGGGGGTCAAGGTCAACACCCCGATCGCCGTGCTGCTGGAAGAAGGCGAAAGCGCCGATGACATCGCCGCGGCCCCGGCCAAGGCGCCCGAGGCTGCGCCCGCAGCCGACGCGGGCAACGAGGCTGCCGCCCCCGCGGCATCCGAGGCGCCCGCCCCTGCCCCGGCTCCGGCGGCCCCGGTCAAAGCCGACGGCGGACGCATCTTCGCCTCTCCGCTGGCCCGCCGGATCGCCGCTCAGAAAGGGCTGGACCTGGCGCAGATCAAGGGCTCGGGCCCGCATGGCCGCATCGTCAAGGCGGATGTCGAAGGCGCAACCGCTGCTCCGGCCGCCGCTCCGGCTCCGGCAGCCGCACCCAGCGCAGCGCCGGCACCTGCTGCTGCCCCCGCCGGCCCCTCGGCCGACATGGTGGCCCGCATGTACGAAGGCCGCGAGTACGAGGAGGTCAAGCTGGACGGCATGCGCAAGACCATCGCCGCCCGTCTGGCCGAGGCCAAGCAGACCATCCCGCATTTCTACCTGCGCCGCGACATCAAGCTGGATGCGCTGCTGAAATTCCGCAGCCAGTTGAACAAGCAGCTGGAAGCCCGCGGCGTTAAGCTGAGCGTCAACGACTTCATCATCAAGGCCGTCGCCAACGCGCTGCAGCAGGTACCGGAATGCAATGCCGTCTGGGCGGGCGACCGGGTGCTGCAACTGAAACCCTCGGACGTGGCCGTGGCCGTGGCGATCGAAGGCGGGCTGTTCACCCCGGTCCTGAAGGACGCCGACACCAAATCTCTGTCGGCGCTCTCGACCGAAATGAAGGACCTGGCCGCCCGCGCACGCGAGCGCAAGCTGGCCCCGCATGAATACCAGGGCGGCACCTTTGCGGTTTCGAACCTGGGCATGTATGGCATCGACAATTTCGACGCCATCGTGAACCCGCCGCATGCGGGCATCCTGGCCGTCGGCACCGGCGCCAAGAAGCCGGTCGTGGGCGAGGATGGGGAGCTGACCGTGGCGACCGTCATGTCGGTCACCATGTCGGTGGATCACCGGGTGATCGACGGCGCGCTTGGGGCTCAGTTGCTGCAGGCCATCGTGGACAACCTAGAAAACCCAATGGTCATGCTGGCCTGATCCAGGCCACAAGAATCAAAAAAAGCCGCCTCGGACCCCGAGGCGGCTTTTTTTGTACCTGAGAACAGGCTTACTGATCCTTACCCAGCATGTGATCCATCGAGATCGAGGGCTGGTCGCATCCGGCCTCGCCCACGATCTTGGCGGGGATTCCGGCTACGGTTTTGCAGGGCGGCACATCCTGCAGAACAACCGAACCGGCGGCGATACGGCTGCAATGGCCTACGCGGATATTGCCCAGAACCTTGGCGCCAGCGCCGATCAGAACGCCATCCTCGATCTTGGGATGGCGGTCCTCTTCCTCCTTGCCGGTCCCGCCAAGGGTCACCGAATGCAGCATCGAGACGTTATCGCCCACGACCGCGGTTTCACCGATCACGATAGAATGGGCGTGGTCGATCATGATGCCCTTGCCGATCTTCGCGGCGGGGTGGATGTCGACACCGAAAATCTCGGAACAGCGCATCTGCAGAAAATAGGCCAGATCGTGGCGCCCCTTGCGCCACAGCCAATGCGCTACCCGATACGCCTGCATGGCCTGGTAGCCCTTGAAATACAGAATCGGCTGCAGCAGGCGATGGCAGGCCGGATCCCGCTCGTACACGGCCATCAGGTCGGCCCGGGCGGCAGTAAGCAGGCTCTGGTCGTCGGCGTAGGCCTCCTCGACGACTTCCCGCAGCACCATCATCGACATTTCGTTCGAGCACAGCTTGGCCGAAATCCGATATGACAAGGCGCGTTCCAGCGATTTGTGGTGCAGAATGCAGGCGTGCACCAGCCCGCCCATCAGCGGTTCTTTCTCGACGGCGGCTTGCGCCTCGGATGTGATCCGGTCCCAAACGGGATCGACCGGAGTGACTTGGGTGCGCGTTTCAAACATGGCTTTTGTTCCTTTTCTGCGCCTAGAATAGCCATCTAGGCCCAAAAAGGCCAAACGCAAACCCTTGATGTACGACACAACAAAAAATGAACCAGGCGGAACTTATGGAATTCGAAACACTGATCCGCGCCCGGTTGGCCGAATTGGAACAGAATTCCGAAGCCGGGAAACAGGCCCAGTCGGTCGTCCAGCTTGATCAGCAGGCGGTTGGGCGCCTCAGCCGGATGGACGCGCTGCAGAACCAGGCCATGGCCAAGGCCCAGCAGACCCGGCGCGACCTTGAAGCCCGCCGGCTAAACGCCGCTCTGACGCGCATCTACGAGGGCGAATTCGGGTATTGCGAAGACTGTGGCGAGGCCATCGCGCGCGGGCGGCTGGAACTGGATCCAGCCGCCGGGAAATGTGTCAGCTGCGCGTCCGGCTGATCTGAAACCGGATCAGGTGGCGCAGAACCGTCTCGAAACACTGGCAATAATCCGTGTCGTCGAAACCCGGTTCATCCGCCAGAGGTCGGCCACGCGCCGCCGCCATCAACGACCCGTTGCCGAACTGCGGATGCAGCCGCCCGGTGGCCGCGACATGCCGGTCGGCCAGTTCGGCCTCGGCAATCATGCGGGCACACAGGCGGTCCCTTTTGGGTTGCGGCGCGGATAACAAAACCCGCGCCGCCGCGCTGATGTCTCCGTGCAGAACGGGGCGCATGGCCGACCTAGCCCACGGTCATTCGCGCCGCGGGGCCCGGGCCATAGCTGGCCGAAACCTGCGCGACCTCAACGCCATAGGAACCGGTGACGCCGTCGGCAGATTTCATCGCGGCCGTATAGGTCCAGGCCGGAACGGAGACTACCTCTTGGCGCACCAACGCGCCGCCGGCGCTGATACGAACCAGATAGGCCTCGGATTCCTCACCCAGGGGCACCTCGAGAAAGCTCCAGTCGTCTCCGTCGATCCGGGTCCGGCGAACCCAGGTCAGATGGTCGTCGCCCGCCGAATGCAGAGCGCGCAGATGCACCGGCGCATAGGGGCGCAGTCCGTTGCCGTCGAAGGTTTCGACCCTGTGGGTGTAGGACTCGTCGTCGTAACCCCGCGTTGCCGGCCCGATCCGGAAATGCCGCTCGACGCGACGCTCGGTGCGGGCGAGGCTGGCCTGATAGATGCGCTCGTCCAATAGGACGAAGACCGACCCTACCGGCCAGTAGTCCGGCATCAGGGCATCGGTGCCCAACTGGCCCCGCAACCGCCCCGACAGGTCGTAGACACCGGGTTCCTGCAACTGCGCGTCGGCGAACTGGAACAGCTCCCAGTTGCCGGCGGTTCCATCTCCGATGGCCGCCAGATTCGCCCCGTTCAGCAAGGTAGCCCGCGACTGCGACTGCAGCACCCCGTCAATAAGCCTGACCCGCAAGGGGGCGCCTTCGTCCCAAACCCCGGCCGCAGCCCTGGGCAGTTGGGTTTCGGCAAATCCGATCACGGCCTGCCCCGGCAGAACGTCGCGCAATTCGTACCCCTCATCCCGATCCGAGGCATAGACGGCAACGCTGCCCGGCCAGGGGTCGGCCGTCGCCGCAATAAAAGGAGCGTGCGGCTTTTCCGCACCGGTGATCAGCGGCAGATCCAGGAAATAGGACAGAACCGGTACCGGCGCGGCATAGGGCTTGGCGCTGGCTCCGTCATCTTCCATGTCCGACCGGTCATAGACCGCCGGCTCGATCCGGACTGCGTCCACCAGCTGCAGGTCGGCCTGCTCGACCCGGTCGATGCGATACAAGGCATTCGACGCCGCATTCGCCGAAGGCAGGCGCACCACGTCCCCGGCGCCCAGGTGCATCAGTGATGGCGGTAGCGCAAACCGAACCGTGTCGCGCGACACGCGTGCCTCGGACAGCCAACGTTCGACGGTCTGTCGCCCCTCGGCCCGGGTCATCGACAAGGGCATTTCATTCACGGCCACCGAGTGGGTCCGGTCATCGGGCATCACCGCCTCTTCCGACACAAGGTCGTGGTCGGAATCCGACTGCACGAACCGCAGACGCACACGGCCCGCCATTTCCGCTTCGGCCTCGCGCAGGTACTGCACGCGCCCTTCGATCTCGGGGCTTTCCGCGATCTGGTCCAGTTCAAGGTCGTGTGAATGCCGACCCTCGCGCATACGGAACACCAGCATCCCGTCGCGCTCGACCGCGTCGAACCCATAGCGCAGCATGAGCGGTTGCAAGGCGGAGCGTGCATCCGACACGTCTTCGATCGCATAGCCCCGCACGACGCCGTACAGGCCCGACACATCGATGTCGGTCACCCCTGCGCCAAGGCAGATTTCGGTCACAACCGAGGCCAGAGTGCGCGACCCAGACCGCCCGTTCAGCCAATGACCGCGCGCATAGTTGGCCCCATCGCTCCATTGCGAGCGCAGGTTCGGAAAGGTCGGATAGGGCCGCGCATCCCAGGCCCAGACAAAGGCATTCGACACATCCACCATCGGCCCGCCATAGATCTCGGAGACCGGGTTCACCTGCGGGTCCGCCCAATAGCCCAAGGTGGCCTTGAGGTACTGAACCTGGATGAAGTCATCGCGCAGCCCGTTCGAGTATCTTGGCAGGTCCGATTCCGAGGATTTCGGATCGACGAACTTGTTGGGCTGGTTGGTTCCCTTGTCGATAGCCGCGCAGCCCAGTTCGGTGAACCAGATGGGCTTCGACCTGGGCACCCATGCGGTGGGCACCGGCTGCCGCATCCCGCCGATGCGTTCGTGATGCGGCTTCGACCACCAGTTCCGGATGTCCTTGTACCGCCAGATCCATGGTTCGCCATGTTCGGCATCCTCGATCGGGGTCCGGATCTGGGCGTCGCGCTCCTCCGGCGAGGCATAGTACCAGTGATAGCCCTCCCCGCCTTCGATATTGGCGCGCAGATACCCAAGGTCATAGATCGACCGCGCACCGGATTTGGCGTCAAGATGCCCGTCTCCGTCGCGCCAGTCCGAGATCGGCATGTAGTTGTCGATCCCGACAAAGTCGATGTTGTCGTCGGCCCATAGGGGATCCAGGTGAAAATACCGGTCTCCGCTGCCGTCGCTCGGTTGATAGCCGAAATACTCGGACCAGTCGGCCGCATAGCCAATCCGGGTCTGCGGCCCCAGAATCTGGCGCACTTCGGCCGCGAGGGTCCGCAGTCGGTCCACGGCCGGAAATCCCGACGCGCCGCGGATCTGGGTCAGGCCCCGCATCTCGGACCCGATGCAGAACGAGTCGACCCCCCCGGCCGCTTTGCAAAGGGCGGCATAGTGCAGGATGAAGCGCGCAAGCCCCCATTCCTGCGGCCCCGAATAGGTGACGGTGCCCGCGCCGATTGAGAAATCCGACGCCTTGGCCGCGCCAAAGAAGCTGGCCACCTGCGCGTCGGCCTGAGCCGTTCCGTCCACAGACCCGTCCCGCCCCGGCGCAACGTCCAGCGTGATACGCCCACGCCAAGGCAGATGTGGCTGATCGCCCGCATCGGACCACGGGTCCGGCAGGCCGTTCCCCGGCAGTTGATCCATCAGGATGAACGGATAGAACATGACCCGCTTGCCCGTGGCCTTGAGGTGCGCGATGGCTTCGATGACCGACTCGTCCGCCGGGGTCCCGCCATAAACCGGCCGGCCGTCAATCTCCTCGACGACCGCAGCCGCGCTGCGAGCCACCCCGGCCACGTTCCACGGCATGTTCATGCCATCGACATCCCGTCGCAGAACCTTGGGTCGAATGCTGCATTGGCCGCACCGCAGATCATCCCCAAACCATGACACGACCAACGAGGCTGCTTCGCAAGCGGGCAATTCCCGGCGCAACGCCCGCAGCGAGTCGACCAAATCCGGCTGGCCGGACGGCGCGTTGACATTTGCGGCCCAGGTCCGCCCCTTCCCTTTTCCATAGTTCACCTGGCGGCTGGCAAGGGTGTATTCGCCCGTGCCCGGTATCAGGGCAACGCCTTTCACGATCCGTTGCAGCTCGCTCTCATAGTTTGGCATATCCTCCTGATCGGGGCGGATCACCTCGAACGAGAACTGCGGCACGCGGTTGCCGAATCTGCCGAGTTGCAGGTCCTCGATCACCACATAAGCCGTGCCGCGATAAGCAGGCACGTTGCCCGTGCCCTCGATCGATTCAATCAACGGGTCGGGCAGTTGAGTATCCGTCCCCCGATAGATCCGCATGTTGACGCTGGTGCGCTCGATTTCCTCACCATCGGCCCAAATGCGCGAAACGTCGGCGATTTTGCCTGCCCCGACCGCAATCGCCAGCGACACCGAGTAGCTGTAACTGTGGGTGGTCGTCGTCACTTCGGCGGGTTTGGGCGTGCCCTTGCCGCCCCCGGCAGACTGCGTCGTGGTCGTGGTCGACCGCGTCTCCAGAAAATCCGAAGCCCAGATGACCTGCCCGCCCACGCGCATCCGGCCGAAAACCTTGGCCACGGGCGCGCCTTCGCCAGTCTCGGTCAAGCGAAAACGGTCCAGTCGCCCGGTCTCGACCACTTCGCTGCCGCTTCCCATCACCGATTGGCTCATCAGGTGCTGGTCGATCACACGGCCCAGCGTGGCGCCGATGGCACGGCCGACGATCGCCGTGGACAGGCCGGCCACCGTTCCGCCGATTGACCCGCCCAGCGCGGCCCCGGCCGCCGATAACAGAATGGTCGCCATCAGGTGTCCTCCAAAGGAAAATCAAAACAGGCGACCACCCGGCGGCGCCAAGGATCGCTCAGAGCGTTTTCAACCACCCCATGCCCTGAATAGGCATGGATGAAGCGCGGCACCGGGCCGGTCTCGCTGACGATGCCCAGATGCTTGGCAACGCCTCGGTCGCGCATGCGGAACAGCAGCACCGCTCCGATGGCCAAGCTCAGGTCAAGGCGTTCGATCAGGTGGCGTTGGGCAGCCGCCCACATCCGCTCCTCGCCCTGTGGCTCGGACCAGTCCTGGCTGTAGGCCGGTACTGCTTCCGGCTCGTCCCCGATTGCGGCGCGCCACACGCCACGCAGCAACCCAAGGCAGTCGGTACCCGCCCCCCTGATCGAGGCCTGGTGGACATACGGTGTCCCCAACCAGCGGCGCGCTTCGCTCACGATGTCATGTCGGGTCGGCATCACCGTCGGCTCCCTCCTTTGTACGGCTTTCCCTGCTTGGGCACGGCCATCACCCAGTCTTCGCCTGGCAGGTCGGGAAATCCCTGAAAGTTCAGAAGATTGTCGAATTTCAACCGGCAGGTTCTCATCCGTTTGTCGCAACCCGCCGTCAGCCGGACGCGATCACCGGCCGAAAGGCGCCCACCGATCCCGGACCACAGCATAACCTCGCGCCCACCCGAGACCGGCCGATCCGTCTTGATCGTCGCCCACAGCCCTTGCGATGCGCCGCTCAGCACATCCAGCCGGCCCCGATCGAACCAGCCCGCGTCAATCTCCTCGGCCCCTTCCAGGCGCAAGACCGGGCCGTCGCCGACCGCGGCGATCGCGACCTCAGCCCAATAACCGGGCGTGGTCGTGTCGAACTTGCAGGCCTTGTCGCCCAAAATCGCGGTGCAGGGTTTTTGGTAGATCCGCCCCAATGGCCGGTTCAGCCGGTCGGTCAGCCCCCGCAATTCGGCATGAAACGCGCGCCCGGCCCTCCGCAACTCGCCGATCGAGCCGCGAAACTGCAGCATCCGCTGGTCCGGCGCGGCCCAGTTGACCAGCCAGGCCCGCACCTCGGCGCCGTCGAACCGGCCGGCCTCGATATCTTCGTCGCGCACGGCCGCATCGGTCAGGGCGCCCATGGCCTCGGAATTGTCGATCGACAGGCCCGTTGCCTGTTCGATCGCCGAGGCCGTCAGACCGGAGCTTGCCTTGAACACCAGTCCGTCAAAGGCCAATTCGCGGTCATGGTCGGTGAACCCGAAGGACACGCCATCGGTTCGAGTGATCGCCCAACAGCGGCAGACCGTAGTCATGCCGGACTGAAGATGGGTCAGCAATGCCTGCTTGTCGCCGCTCATCAGACCCGCACCTCCACCACCGGAACATTGGGTACGTCGCCTGCCTGAAAGCTGGCCACGCTGACCTGGATCCTGTCGGTGTCGAAGCGCACCGGCACGTCGAACTCGAACCCGGCGGTCACTTCGACCCCCTCGGCCGGCGGGACCGCGAATTGAATCAGACCGCGATTCAGGTCCACCTCGAAATCGACGCCCTCTCGGGCCTCGTCCTGATCGAGCCCCACCTTGACCGTACCCAGCACCGGCTTGACGATGGGCCTGACATAGCTGACCCCGCCCGAGGCATAGGTCTTGACCAGTTGGAACACGGTCGTGACCCCGTCGCCTTGACCGATCACCTGGTCGCCCATGTCGACCTCGGCAGTGGCGGCGCAGGACTTGTAGTCCGACCAGTCCTTCCAGCGAAAGCCGAACATCTGCCCCTTACGCGCCTCGAAAAAGGCGATCAGCGTCTGGATGTCGTCCAGCGACCGCATCCCCAAACCGGCGTCATAGCGCCGCCGCGAATGCGCCCAAGGCGTGTTGCGTTCCTCGAACCCGTTGGCCAGCGTCACGATATCCGTGCGCCGCTCGGGTCCGCCGACCGAGCCGAAACTCAGGCTGGCGGGAAATCTGACTTCGTGGAAATTCATGTCCTGCTCCCCAAATTACCGGTTGCGATTGCCGCGCCCCAGGGCGCGGCTCATCTGGGCCGCGATCTGGCCCTGGCTGCGGCGGAAGCCTTGAACGTCGGGCGTGGTGATGTTCATCACCACGTTCACCGCCCGTCCGCCGCCGGAGTTGCGCACGCCCAGCTTGCCGTCGGGTCCGCGCGCCAGCGGCATGATCGCCTCGGGGCCGGCCTCGCCCATCAACCCGGTCGCACCGCGCATCGGAAACATGGTGGGCCCGGTGACAACGCCGCCATTGGCAAAGGGCATGACGCGCCCCTGGGCGAAACTGTCACCGTCGGCAAAGGGCAGCAGCCCCTGCACGAGGCCGCCGACCGTATTGGCCAGCATGCCGCCGAAATGATCCGTCACCGGCTTGATCGCCGCCGAATAGGCCGTACGGATCATCGAGTTCTTCAACACGTCCAGCGCGTCCGACAGGTTCATGCCGTCCAGAACCACACCGTCGAAGGCCTTACGCAGCCCGGTTGACATGCCGCGTTCCAAGGTGGCGACATCCTTCCCGGTCTCTTCAAAAGCGGCGCTGATCCGCTTCATCTGGGCATCGAAGGCCGCCGCCATCGTGGCGGCATCGCCCAGGGCATCGCCCAGCGCCTCGCCGCGCTCCTGCAGGTCGTCAAACCCGTCCCGATCCGTCATCACGCTCTCCTTGTATCTTGTCGGGCCAGGCGGCCAGCAGCTTCTCCAGCCGCGCCCGGTTCATCGCCGGTATCCCGCGGCCCTGCCCCAGCATCAGCCGCAGTTCGGCCGGGGTCAGACGCCAGAACTGATCCGGCGTCAGCCGCAGCCCGTGCAGCCCGGCCCGCATCAGGCCGGGCCAATCAAAGCCGCTCATGACTCACCCGGCACCATGAAGGCCCGCGCCAGCAGCTCGGCCGCCGCCCGCGCCGCGGCCATCGGTCCGCCCTCGATCTCGGCCCGCAGCATGTCGGCGCGGGTCACATCCGCCCCGCCTCCGCGCAGCCCCGCCAGGATCAGCGCCAGCACGTCACCGCTGGAATAGGCGCCGCCCTCAAACCGCTGCACCAGTTCCACCAGCGACCCTGCGCCCAGCTCCTGCTCCAGCTCGGCCAACGCGCCCAGCGTCAGCTTTAGCAACCGGCGCTGGCCATCGATCACCAGCGCCACTTCTCCCGCCCACGGATTGACCATCACAGCGCCACAAAGGTCAGGGCGCCGGCGCTGGCCAGGCTCATCTCATAGGTCGCCTCGCCATTGTGCGAGCCCGCATACTCGATCCCGGTCACCTGGAACGGGCCTTCGACGATGCCGAAATCAGGGATGATCACCTGGAAGGCGGGCGTTTCACCATCAAAGAACAACTGCCGCGCGCGTTCATCCGTGCCGGCGTCCTTGAACACGCCCGATCCGGAAATCGAGGCCGACTTGACCCCCGCCCCCGACAGCAACTCGCGCCAGCCGCCCTGGCTTTCCAACGTGGTGACATCCACGCTTTCGGCGTTGAAACTGATACGCGTGGCCCGCAGCCCCGCGATGGTCTGGAACAGACCCGTGCCGTTCATGTCCACCTTGACCAGCAGGTCCTTACCGTTCTGGGCACCCATATGCTCTCTCCATTGATTGCTTAGTTGTCTTCCACGCGGGCGCGGAATCTCAGGTCGATCTGCCGGATCGCGCCGCCGGTCCCGGTGCGCCGGGCCGAGGCCCGCTCGAACCACAGCCCCACCAGCCGCCCCCGATCCAGCGTCAATGCGGCGTCGTCCAGCGCGTCGCACACGGCCCCGGCCAGCGTCTTGGCCGCGCCGAACCCGGCCGCCTCGGACACCACCGACACCGCGAAGCGATGCAAAGTCCCTTGCCCCGTCTTGTCCGAAGCCTCGCGCACCTCTTCGGGGCCAAGCGTCACGTAGGTCTGAGGAACCGTCCCCGAAGGCACCGCGTCATAGATCGCGCCGCCGCTCAGCGCGCCCACCTGGGCATCCGCCACCAACTGCTGGAACACCGCCGCCTGCAGCGCCGCCGAAACGCCATAGCTCATGCCGCCACCTCCTCATCCGCGAAACAGGTCAGATAGCGCCCGGCCGCGTCGTATTCGGCCACGGCGCGGATCACGAAGCGCCGCTCGCCCTCGCGAAACCTCTGATCGGGCGCCGGGCGCATCGACGACCCCTCGGGCGCGCCACGCACCACGATGCGGTAACTCACGCGCGACACCGGCACATTCGCCACCGCGCGCTCGGTGCCGGTCCGGGCGGTCACCTCGGCCCACAGCGTGCCCAGCGGCGTCCATGTCTCGGCATAGCCGCCCGCGCCATCGGCCACCCGAACCGGGGCCTCCAGCACCAGCTGCCGGTTCAGACGGGGCGCGCTCATTGCATCACCCCCGCGCCGAAACGCACCATGCGATAGCGCTGGATCAGGCTGGTCACCCCGAAAGGCATGCAGCCGTCGCCCAGGCTGGTCTCGTCGCGGTATTCATAGTAATGCGCCGCCAGCAGCAGCACCGCTTGCCACAGATCGGCCGGCAGTCCGCCCCAGTCCGCCGCCATCCCGGCCGTCAGCGCGATAGTCGCCTCTCCACCGGTGGGAATGGCGGGCAGGCGAGCCCCCATCGGCCGCAGGCAGGGACGCTGGCTGTCCCGCTCCAGGCGGTAGGTCCCGGGCGCCACTACCTGCTGGGCGCCCAGCGCGTCGGTCAGCATCACCGCGTCGATACTCGTCACCGGCGCAACCGGCAGGACCTCGCCCGCGTCGTTGCGCCACCGGCTTAGCGTCCATGTGAAACTGCGCGATATCAGCACCTTGCCCGTGCGCGCCTCGATCGCGGCCATCGCCGCCCTCAGGAACCCTTTCAACACGTCGTCCTGCAGGCTGGTCTCGGCAAATCCCGTGCCCAGCCGCAGATGCGCCTTGAACTGATCCACCGGCAGCGCCGCATCCGCGATGGCGGTTTCTTCGATCAACATCATCCATTCACTCCGCAATCTCGGACCCCTCCGGGGGCCGCATCCTTGGAAAATGGCGGGCACGTGCCGCCCCACGTTGCTCGGACGGAGGGGAGCAGCTAGACAACGCGGGGGATCTCACCCCGGCCCGCGCCCGCCGCCCGAGGGACCGACCCACCGGCCCCCAGGATCCGTCACCGCTTAGGCGGTGCCGAATTTCACCAGCTTGATCGCGGCAAAGTCGCTGATGTCGCCACCCACGCGCTTGGTGGCGTAGAACAGGACATGCGGCTTGGCGCTGAACGGGTCGCGCAGCACGCGCAGGTCGGGGCGTTCGGCGATGGTATAGCCGGCCGAGAAGTCACCGAAGGCGATCGAGAAGCTGTCGGTGCCCGGATCCGGCATGTCCTCGGCGATCAGCACCGGATAACCCATCAGTCGCGCAGGCTCACCCGCGGCCAGGCCATCCGACCACAGGAAGCGGCCGTCGGCATCCTTGAGCTTGCGGATTACACCCGCGGTTTTCGAGTTCATCACGAAGGTGCCATTCACGCGGTACTGCGCGCCTAGCGCATAGACCACGTCAACGATCGCATCCGCATCGATGCCGCCCGCAACACCGGTGGGCACGTAGCCCAGGTTGCCCCAGGTCCAGACCTCATTATCCACCGCCGGATGGCTCAGAATGCCCTTGGGCTTGTCGATGCCGTCGCCGTTGATGAAGGCCGCCGCCTCGGCGCGGGCGAACTTGTCGGCGATACGGCCCGCCAGCCAGCCCTCGACGTCGAATGCGCTGTCATCCAGCAGCCGCTGCGAGGCCTTGGGCAGCGCGCTCAGCTCGTGCAGCGGGATCGAGATGCGGTCGATCGACGGGGTGCCGGTCTCGGGGGCGGCCGCGGTTTCATCGGCCCAGCCCGCGCCCACATCGGTGTGGTCGATCAGCACGTCGAACGAATTGGCCTCGACATTCACGACCGACGCGATCGAGCGGATCGACGCGGTGGATTTCAGCACCGACTTGATCATCTCGGCGGTCTGCGGATCGACCAGGTAGCCGCCATCGCTGTTGACGGCCGTCGACAGCGATTTGGCCTCCATCTCCAGCCCGCGCAGGGCATCGTCGTCGCCCGAGCGCACATAGGCGTCAAAGGCCTTCTGG
This sequence comes from Ruegeria sp. BHSB172, assembly GCF_059613165.1. Taxonomy (NCBI): domain Bacteria; kingdom Pseudomonadati; phylum Pseudomonadota; class Alphaproteobacteria; order Rhodobacterales; family Roseobacteraceae; genus Ruegeria; species Ruegeria sp. BHSB172. Next base: position 14,411 of record NZ_JBXWRZ010000015.1, on the reverse strand, counting down.
TGCGGCGCTTCGTCCAGGGTCGAGGCCGCAAGATGCGGGCGCGCCGCGATGGTTGATTTACGATCCAGCATGGTCAGTCGCTCTTCTGTCTGTTGCAGTTTATGTTGAACTTCAGCCTTCAGGCCTTTGAATTCACTCACGAAGCCAGCCATCGCCTGCTTCACCTCCTGAACCAGGGGCACACCCTCTCCGGTCAAGGCCGCGGTCTCGGTCTTGCTCATCAGCACTTCCTTTCTGGGTGGGGGTTGAGGCGCGCTAGGTTCGCGCCAGCTCCTGCCGGGCGTTCTCGAACACCTCGGCAATACTGCGCCAGGTGTCCTCGGCATCGGGGTCCGTCCCCTTTGCCGCCACCCGCGCACTGGGCAGCATCGGGAAGGTCACCAGCGACACCTCCCACAGCTCCAGTTCCGTCAAGAGCCGCCGGCCCTTGTCATCCTTCACGGCCCGCTTTGTGCGATAGCCGATCGACAGCCCGTCCAGCGCACCCGCGCGGATCAGCTCGGCCGCTTCGCGCCCCTTCTGGGTGCTTTCCAGCAACCGCCCCTTGACCCACAGCCCGCGCTCATCCTCGCGCACCTCGTCCCACACGCCGATGGGCTGCGTCGGATCGTGCTGCCAGAGCATCTTGACCCGCTGACCGGCCGCCCTCAGCCCGGCCAGCGATACGGCATAGGCACCTTTCTGCACCACGTCGCGGCCCTGATCGACCTGGCCGAACAGGCTGGCATAGCCCTCGATCACCGCGTCCTCGGTCACCGACAGCCCATCGCCGAACCGCGCGAACTTGCGTTCCAAATCCATGAAAAACTCCTCGTAAGCCACTGAATTCATGGCGCTACCGTCAGGAATGACTGGAACGCCTGCGCTAGGATCACCGCCGCCACGCCATAGACCGTCAGCCACAACCGCCGCTCCAGCCGTTCCATCATTTCCTCGATCTGATCCAGCCGCCTGCACAGATGCGCATGCTGGATCTCGGCCACCCTCTCGTGCGCGGCCAGGCGCAGGCCCGGCGCGCAGTCAAAGGGCGGATATCCCGGCGTGTCAGCCATCCGCCGTCTCCGCCAGCGCCGGCAGGCCCAGCAGAGCACGCTTTTCGGCATCGGTCAGGAAATCGGCATTGGCCACCCGCGCCCATTGCGCATCGCGTTCCGCCGCCAGCGCCGGCACCTGGTCCAGATCGGGCTTCAGCACCAGATCTTCGCCGGTAAAGCCCGACAGCCAGTCCGACAACGCCGCCGCCACCCGCGTCACCAGGGGCAGAACGGTCAGGCGATAGAACGCCCGGTTGGCCTCCTGATAGTTCGAATAGGTCGCGTCGCCCTGGATCCCCAGCAGCATCGGCGGGACACCAAAGGCCAGCGCGATCTCGCGGGCGGCGGCTTCCTTGGTCTTCTGAAACTCCATGTCCGAGGGCGAAAAGCCCATCGGCTTCCAATCCAGCCCGCCTTCCAGAACCATCGGACGCCCGGCGTTGCGCGCGCCGCGATAGTTCGCCTCGATCTCGTCGCTCAGACGGCGGAACTGTTCCTCGGCCATCACGCCCTGCCCGTCGCCGCCCTTCCACACCAGCGCCCCCGAGGGCCGCGCGGCATTGTCCAACAGCGATTTCGACCAGCGCGAGGCGCTGTTGTGCACGTCGATTGCCATCGCCGCCGCCTGCAGGGGCGAAAAGCCATAGTGGTCATCCTGCGGGTGGAACGACTTGATATGGCAGATGGCTTCGGCCGGGAACCGGTGCGTCTTGCCCCCGGCGGTGTAGTCATAGGCCCTGGGCCAGCCATCCGCCCCCGGCACCACGCTCATCCGTTCCGAGCGCAGCACATGCAGCTCGACCGGCAGCCCGCCCTCGGCCTGCACCGCCTCGACATAGGCGTTGCCCGACAGCAGCAACTGCCCGAATAGCGCCTCCAGCAGCTCGGCCTTGCCCTGCGCCGCGTTCGGACGGCGCATCAGGCGCAGAACCGGGTGCGTCTCGTACCGTTGCGCGTCGTCCTGCAGCACCAGAGGCAGCGCCGCCGCGGCCTCGGCAATCAGCTTGACCGACCGGAACCCCACCGGGTTGCCGGAAAACCCGGTGCGCGTCAGCGAGGCTGTGTCCCGCGGGCTCCAGGCAACGCGACCTCCGGTCTGCCAGGCCACCACCGGCCCGGCTGCGCTTGCTTTTGCCTCGGGGGCCATCTCAGCCGATCCACGACGCAAGAAATCGAATACCATGTCCAGATGCTCCTTTCTGCCGCCGCTCTGCCCGGCTTGTTGAAAGGAGTTATGACGGAAAGATCTTTAAGCCTCGGGAATGGGGCGTACGGCGGCTGCGCAACGGCGTAGGAGCCTATGCCTTCAGGTTTTACCTCGGCATCAACCAGAAATGCGCTACCCTCGTCGTCAATCTATCAGGAGGGACCAGTCATGTACAAACGTGCAATTGAAACCGGCGGGATCGCCGTCGTGACCGGCGCCGCCAGTGGAGTCGGGCGCGTCGCGGCACAGCGTTTTGCTCAAGCCGGGCTGGACGTCATACTCGCCGACCTTCCGGGACAGGCGCTCGACGAAACGACGGAAGACCTCAAAGCAGGCTTTGACGCGGTAAACATCACCGCGGTGCCGACGGATGTCACCTCTCAAGCCGACATGGAAAACCTGGCTGATACAGCTCTCGCCGCCGGGCAAGTCGCCGTTTTGATGAACAATGCAGGGATCAGCCTGCCGACGAAAACATGGGAGTCATTCGACAACTGGCAGAAAATTCTCGACGTGAACTTTCTGGGTGTGCTGCGCGGCGTCCAAGCCTTTTTGCCCCACATGATCAAGGCTGACCGCCCGGCGGTCGTCATCAACACCGGGTCAAAGCAGGGGATCACCACCCCGCCGGGCAACCCCGGCTACAACGTGTCCAAGGCCGCCGTCAAAACGCTGACCGAACAGCTCGCGCACGAGCTGCGCGAGGCCGGCGCACCGATCTCCGCGCATCTCTTCGTTCCGGGCTTTACCTATACCGGCATGGTCGCGTCATTCCTGCCGGAAAAACCGGCCGCCGCCTGGACCAGTGAGCAGACCGTCGACTATTTCTTGGACCGCATGGCCCACGGCGACTTCTACATCCTCTGCCCCGACAACGACGTCGATGCCGAACGCGACCGCCGCCGTGTTCAATGGGCCGCCGAGGACATCATCCACAACCGCCCCGCCCTCTCGCGCTGGCACCCCGACTATGCCGAGGCCTTCGCGAAGTTCGAAAAGCCCAAGGGCTGATCACAAAACCCGCACCCTGGGCCGCCGGTATGCCGCCGCCGGTCCCACCACCAGTTCATGCAGCGCCCAGACCAGCGCGTCGACCCGGTCGGCCGAGCCCTGCCCCTCAAACCCCCGCGCGGTCATCTGGCACATCTGCTCCTCCAGCGCCTCCAACCCGGCCACATGGAACACCCGCCCCTGCTCATAGAGCGCCGCCACCGGCTCGGCCCGCGCCACCTTCCCGCGCGAGGCCCGCACCGCCCGGAACGGGACCAGAGGGTCCACCTGCCGCACCACCTCTTCTACCAACTGCCCGCCCTGATTGACCTCGGCCACCAGCCGCTCGGCCCCGAATTCGTCCATCGCGTCGATCGCCGCGCGCGCCCAGCCTGCCGGGCCCGCGCCCTGCACCGTCCGGTCGGCCAGCACATAGGCGCGCCAGTCCTCGGGCGGCCCCTGCAGTTGCGCGCCGACCACCAAGATCCCGCAGGCATCCGCGCCAGAACCGCCCGTCACCGCCGGGTCCAGCGCCACCACCACGCGGTCCAGCTCGGGCACCGCCTTGACCCGCGCCGCATCCAACATCGAGCCGGTCCACAACGCCCCCTCGGCATCGGCCAGCAGCACGCCGTCCAACTCCTGCCGCCCCAGCCGCGTGCCCGCATAACGCGCGCGCACCTCCTCCAGAAATGACTCCGCCAGGTTGGCCCGGTTCGCCTCGGTCGGCGCATGGGTCATCACCGTCGACGGCGCAGCCAGCAGATCCTTCAAAACCTTCACGTTGCGCGGCGTCGTGGTGATGCAGACCCGCGGCCGCTCCCCCAGACGCAACGCGAATTGCAGCATGTCCCAGGTCTCGCCCGCCTTTTTCCACTTGGCCAACTCATCCACCCAGGCCGCATCGAATTGCGGCCCCCGCAGCCCCTCGGGATCATGCGCCGAAAACGCCTGCGCCTCGGCCCCGTTGGGCCAGACCAGTTTGCGTTCCGATGCCTTCCACTGCGGCCGCCGGTCAGGCGGAGAGCACTGCATGATCCCGCTGTCGCCAAAGATCATCACGTCACGCACTTGGTCAAAGGTCTCGCCCACCAGGGCCACGCGCCGGGCCTCGCCCTCGTCGAAAGGTTTGCCCCCCTCGACCGCCTGTCGCACCCACTCGGCCCCGGCCCGCGTCTTGCCCGCGCCGCGCCCGCCCATGATGACCCAGGACCTCCAGTCGCCCTCGGGCGGCAGTTGATGCGGCAGTGCCCAGAACTCGAACAGGAAAGGGAGGGCACACAGCCCCCCCTCCCCGATCTCACTCAGAAATCTGTCCCGCACCGCAGCAGGCGCGGAGGCGAGCCAATCGGCACCCGATCTCAGATCGGGCCCGCTCCAGGTCGAGCGCATAGCCTCCTTGGGCGATTCCCGCTTGTCTTTGACATTGTTCGACAAAGCTTGTCTCCACTTTCTGGCAATTTCGGATCAGCCCCTCTAGCTGCCCGAGTTGTCTGGCTGAACTCGCCAGGTCTGCATCCTCCCCGGCCTCGATCCGCCTGCGCAGGTCTTCCGCCGCTTGCCGCAAACCGCAAATGGACACCTCCAACGACTGCAACAGCTCGGCCGTCCGGGACATCCGCTCTTCCGGGGTAATCAAAGTCATGTTTGCCTGTGACCTCATGCGTGAGTGATCTCCGCACGAGAGAAATGAAAAACGGCCGCCGGGTTGCCCCGGGGCCGTTGCCCACTTCTTCTAGCATGACACAACTTATACGCGAAACAGTGCGCCATGTCAAGGTGCCGCGCAACAGCGCGCAACGGGTAACGTACTGTCGGGGTTAACAAAATCTCAATTTCCACCCCCTCACACGGCCCAGCCCAGATACCACACAAGCCGCCGCTCCACACCAATCCGCCGACGCGGCTTGACATTCCACGCCGCAGCCCTCATGTGTCCCGCAGCGCTGCCGCGTGAGCACGCGGATCAGAACCGAGGTCCGACAGCGCCCCATATCTCCAGTTCCCATTCACGCAGGGTTCTCGACGCGTCGGCCGGATGCCGCAGGATTCGCCTGCTGATCCCGAGGCCACGCACAACCCCTGCCGGTCGCGCATCCCGCGCGATCAGTGACTCTCGTTCGCGCATTGCAGATGCAGGCGCGGACCACAAAGGAAGACTACTTGTTCGACTTCGACATGCTTGGCCTTGCGCCAGCCCTGAACGACGCGCTTGAACGCGCCAAATTCACCCAACCGACCCCGATCCAGAACCAGGCGATCCCGCTGGCCCTGGAAGGTCATGACATCCTGGGCCTCGCCCAGACCGGCACCGGCAAGACGCTGGCCTTTGGCCTGCCGCTGATCGACCACCTTCTGGCCCAGCCCGGCAAACCGGCGCCGAAAACCGCCAAGGCCCTGATCCTCGCCCCCACCCGCGAGCTGGTGAACCAGATCGCCGACAGCCTGCGCACGCTCACCAAAAAGACGAAACTGCGCGTGGCTACCGTCGTCGGCGGGCAGTCGATCAACAAGCAGGTCATGTTCCTGTCGCGCGGCACCGACATCCTCGTCGCCACCCCCGGGCGCCTGATCGACCTGATGGAGCGCGGCGCGGTGGATCTCGGCCAAGTCCGGCACTTGGTGCTGGACGAGGCCGACCAGATGCTCGACATGGGCTTCATCCACGCCCTGCGCCGGATCGCGCCCGAACTTGGCACCCCGCGCCAGACCATGCTGTTCTCGGCCACCATGCCCAAGCAGATGGAGGAACTCAGCCGCGCCTACCTGACCAACCCGCAACGGGTGCAGGTCTCGCCTCCGGGCAAGGCGGCCGACAAGATCACCCAGTCGGTGCATTTCGTTGAAAAGCCGGGTAAACCCGCCAAGCTGCGCGAGATCCTCTCGCGCGACACCGAGGCCCTGACGCTGGTGTTTTCGCGCACCAAGCACGGCGCGGAAAAGCTGATGAAGGGGCTGGTCGCCGACGGCTACAACGCCGCCTCGATCCACGGCAACAAAAGCCAGGGCCAGCGCGACCGCGCCATCAAAGCCTTCCGCGAGGGCGAGATCGCCGTGCTGGTCGCCACCGATGTGGCAGCCCGCGGCATCGACATTCCGGGGGTGGCCTATGTGATCAACTATGACCTGCCCGAGGTGCCCGACAACTATGTCCACCGAATCGGCCGCACCGCGCGTGCGGGTCGCGAAGGCGAAGCCATCGCCTTCTGCGCCCCGGATGAATACGATCTGCTGCGTCAAATTCAGAAGCTGATGAAGATCGAAATTCCCGTGGCCAGCGGAACGGCCCCCGAGGCCGCGGCCACTGCCAAACCCGGTGGACGTCAGCGCAATCGGCGCCGTGGGCCAAAGCCGCAAGGCGCAAATTGCGCTGCGAACCGTCCGCGCCGTCCGCGCCGCAAATCGGCGGCGTAACAAAAGACCGGCGCGCATGCCCCCATGCGCGCCGGCCATCGAGTCCTGAATACTCGTCGAACGTTCAAACCAGACAGATCGTCTTATTCGGCCTGATCACCCTTGCTCGGGCCCGCGCGGATCAGTTCCCCGACCCGTTCCTTTCGGCCTCGATCTCACGCCACTTGGCGACATTGCGGTTGTGCTCCTGCAGAGTTTCCGCAAAGGCATGTCCGCCGGTTCCATCAGCCACGAAGAAGACATAGTCGGTCTCGTCCGGTGCGACGGCGGCCTGCAAGCTGGCCAGTCCCGGGTTGGCAATCGGCGTGGGCGGCAATCCATCGATCAGATAGGTGTTCCACGGGGTCGCCCGCCGCAGTTCGCTGCGCCGCAGACCCCGGCCCAGAACGCCCTGCCCCTTGGTCACACCATAGATCACCGTGGGATCGGTCTGCAGCTTCATGCCCTTGCGCAAACGGTTGATGAACACGCTGGCCACCTGGCCGCGCTCTTCCGGGATGCCGGTCTCCTTCTCGATGATCGAGGCCAGGATCAGCATCTCCTCCGGCGTCTCGATCGGCAGACCGTCTTGACGGGTCTCCCAGACCTGAGCGATGCGGGTCTGCTGTGTGTCCTGCATCTGTTGCAGCAGCGCGGTGCGGTCGTCACCGGGCGAAATCTCATAGCTGTCGGGGGCCAGCATGCCTTCGGGCGGCAGTTCGGCCACCTCTCCGGTCAACGCGTCCGCCGCCTTCAGCCCCTCGACCACCTGCCAGCTGGTCACACCCTCGGCCACGGACACGCGATAGCGCGTGTCAGGATTGTTCCGCTTTTCCTGGTAGATCTCCGGCGCGTCCTCTTCACCCACCACGAACAAGGCGATCTCGACAAACTCCAGCGTCGCCGGGTCCAGTTCACGCACGCGGATCTGCGTCCGGGTCACGCCGATGCGATATTCGATCTCGGTGCCACAGGTGCTGGCGCCGCTGCGGGTGATCTCGTCGATGATCTCGGCCATCGAGGCACCTTCGGGGATCAGAAAGCTGCCCGCCTTCAGCCGCTGCGCCTTGTCTGTGTAGTCGGCGGCCAAGCGAAAGATCGTGGCACTGCTGATCGCGCCCTGATCTTCCAACTGGCGGCTGACGCCGGTCATGTTGCTACCGCTTTTGACCTGCAGGCAGATCGCGGTTTCCAGAGGGCCTTCAGCCTTGTACTGCGACTGCCCCCACAGGATCAGCCCGCCCAGCAGGAACATCCCGACCACCAGCAGGGTCAGCATGTTCGAGGCCAGCGCGCGCCACATCTATTTCGCCTTTCCGAAAATCACACTGGCATTGGTACCGCCGAACCCAAACGAGTTCGACAGCGCCACGTTTATTTCACGCTCGCGCTTGGTATTCGGCGCCAGGTCAATCGGCGTTTCCACCTCGGGGTTGTCCAGGTTTATCGTCGGCGGGGCCACCTGATCGCGGATCGCCAGGATCGAGAAGATCGCCTCGATCGCGCCTGCGGCCCCCAGCAGGTGACCGGTGGCCGATTTGGTCGAACTCATCGTCGCCTTGCTAGCGTATTCGCCCAGCAGGCGTTCAACCGCGGCCAATTCGATCGTGTCGGCCATGGTCGAGGTGCCATGCGCGTTGATATAGTCCAGATCCTTCGGCTCGAGCCCCGCGTTGCGCAGCGCCGCCTTCATCGAGCGCTCCGCCCCGTCGCCATCCTCGGCCGGCGCGGTGATGTGATAGGCGTCGCCCGACATGCCATAGCCCAGAACCTCGGCATAGATCTTGGCGCCGCGGGCCACGGCGTGCTCGTATTCTTCCAAAACCACGATTCCGGCGCCCTCGCCCATCACGAAACCGTCGCGATCGACGTCATAGGGGCGGCTGGCGGCCTTGGGGTTATCGGCATATTTGGTCGACAGCGCCTTGCAGGCGTTGAAGCCGGCAATACCGATCTCGCAGATGCAGCCCTCGCCGCCGCCGGCGATCATCACGTCGGCATCGCCCGAGCGGATGATACGGCTGGCATCGCCGATCGCGTGGGCACCGGTCGAACAGGCGGTCACGACCGAATGGTTCGGACCCTTGAAGCCAAAGCGGATCGAGACCTGACCCGAGGCCAGGTTGATCAGCGCGCCCGGAATGAAAAACGGCGACACGCGGCGCGGACCCTTGTCGCGGATCAGATTGGCGGTCTCAGCGATCGAGCCCAGACCGCCGATGCCTGACCCGATCAGAACGCCGGTGCGCAGACGCTCTTCCTCGTCCTCGGGCAGCCAGTTCGCGTCCTTGCAGGCCATCTCGGCCGCAGCGATCGAATACAGGATGAAATCCTCGATCTTGCGCTGTTCCTTGGGCGGCATCCAGTCATCGGGGTTGAAGGTCCCGTCGGTGCCATCGCCACGCGGCACTTCGCAGGCATAGGTCGTGGTGACCCCTGCGGCTTCGGCATCGAACAAGGTGATCGGGCCGGCACCCGACTCGCCGGCCAGCAGCCGCGACCAGGTTTCCTCGACCCCGCTGGCCAGTGGAGTGACCAATCCCAGACCGGTTACAACGACTCTGCGCATGAAATGCCTCTTGCCTGCTTGCTGTTTGAGAACCGCTCATACCCCGGCCAAGGGTCCGGGGGCAAGAGCAACAGCGTATTCCGCACAGGCAGCCTGCCGCCCGCCCTCGCGGCGCACACCGCGCACGGCCAAGGCAAAACTACAGGAACTGCCCCCGACAACCTGTCAGAGGCGGCCCGGACGGATTTGTTGCGTTACTGGAATTGCGCTACAGGTTCATGGGCGGTTTTGGCTACCGCCAAAGCCTCGGACAAGTCGACCGTCTTGCGGAACAGCGCCCGCCCGACCAAAGCACCCGAGATATTGGGGATGTACGCCAGACGCGAGATGTCGTCGCTGCTGCGCACGACGCCGCTGGCGATCACCGGTGTGCGCGAATGCGCGGCCAGCCCCGAAATCAGGCCCAGCTGCGCCTCGACATCCTCCATGTCGCTGTCGATATCGGTGACCAGAATGGCAGCCAGCGGAGCATCGGCAAACGCTTCGATGAAAGCCTCCGGGGTGAACGCACTTTGGGTGCGCCAGCCGTCCGTCATCACGTAACCCTGCCACACGTCCACGGCCAACACGATCTGGTCTGGGTATAGCTTGGCCAACTCTTTGAACAGATGGGGATCACGCGCCGCCAGGGTGCCGATTACGATGCGGCCCGCCCCTTTGTCGATCCAACGCTCGACCTGCTCGCGCGAGCGGAACCCGCCCGCCAGTTGAACAGGCAGTTCGGCGCTGCGGATGATCTGCTCGACAAGCACAGAGTTCGTGTCGCAACCTTCGATCGCGTCGAAATCGGTCAGGTGCATCCATTCCGCCCCCGATGCGGCCCAGCCTTGGGCGGTTTCCACCGGATCGACATGCCAGATCAGCGCCTCGTCCAAGCGGCCCTTTTCCAAGGTGACGCACCGCCCATTCTGCAATTCCATCGTGGGATAGATCCTCATGAGCCAACTCCTCTGCCCAGTCGTTCCGGATTTCCACGATAGCATAGGCGGCCGCCAACGGCCTTCGCTTCCCAGTTTCGGCAAACCGAGAGCCATTTGCGGCAACAAGCGGAAAGTTGCGTTTCAGAAACGCGCGGGCGGGCCATCCCGACGAAACAGTTTGACGGTCGTGTCGCGAAACCGGGTTTCGCGCAGTGCGACATAGCCCAGCCTGGCGGCCAGTCGCTGCGACGGTTGATGCTTGGCATCTATCATCGCCACCAGCGGGCCCGGCATGATCCGGTCGAACCAGTCATGCGCGGCCTGCGCGGCCTCGAACCCGTAGCCTTGCCCATGCGCCTCGGGCGCCAGGACCCAGCCGGCTTCGGGGAAGGTGTCGAAGTCCTCGCCCAGACAGCGGTTGCCGAAAAAGAACCCCGCCTGACCTATCAAAGTGCGATTCGATTGCAGCAGCACGCCCCATTGGCCGAACCCGGCCATCTGCCAATGGCCCGCATTGCGTAGAAAGGAATCCCAGGCCTCGCCGCGTGTGCGGGGCTTGCCGCCGATATGACGCACGACATCTGGGTCGCGCCAGATCTGGGCGAACCGCTCGAAATCCTCGGGTCGCATCCCGCGCAGGGTCAGCCGCGCGGTATTGATCGTCGGGGTGGATCTTATCATGCCCTTGCCCGTTCAGAACCTGCCTACATCCAGAGCAGAGCAAATCCTGGCCGTGCGAGGCAAGCCGGAAATGGCCGGCGCAAAGAAAAACGGCGCCTCCGTTGCCCGGAAGCGCCGTTTTCCCAATAATTCAAAGCGATCAGGAAGCTTCGCTGATGAACTTCACGGCGTCGCCGAAGGTCTGGATGGTTTCGGCTGCATCATCGGGGATCTCGATGCCGAACTCTTCTTCGAAAGCCATGACCAGTTCAACGGTGTCCAGGCTGTCCGCGCCCAGATCGTCGATGAAGGACGCGTTCTCGGTGACTTTGTCCTCTTCAACACCCAGGTGCTCAACAACGATCTTTTTAACGCGATCTGCGACGTCGCTCATGTCTATTCCTCATTCCATTTCAGGGCGGTCTGCCCGGTTCTGCCCTTGCCCGCTCGGGGTGGCCTTGATTTGCCCGATCCGGGCGGTTTGGGTCCCGGGTCTCCGGGAAAGTAGAAGGCCGACCTGAACGCCCGGCCCCTAATTACATGCGCCGCCTATAGCACAGACGACGCAAGAGGCAAACGCTTTCGCACCTGCCCCGCGATGCGCCTACAACATGGCCATGCCGCCGTTCACATGCAAGGTGGTTCCGGTCACATAGCCCGCCTCGGGGCTTGCCAGATACAGCACGGCCGCCGCGATTTCCGACGGTTCGCCCATCCGACCGGCGGGCACCTGCGCCAGGATGCCGGCCTTCTGGTCGTCGGTCAGCTTTTCGGTCATCGCGGTCGTGATGAAACCCGGCGCAACCGCATTTGCTGTTATGCCCCGGCTTGCGACCTCGTAGGCCAGCGACTTGGTCATGCCGACCATGCCCGCCTTGGACGCGGCATAGTTCACCTGACCCGGGTTGCCGGTTGCACCGACAACGGACGAGATGTTGATGATGCGCCCCCAACGCGCCTTCATCATGCCCCGCAGAACGCCTTTGCACAGCTTGGCTGTCGCGGTCAGGTTCACGTCGATCACGCTCTGCCATTCCTCATCAGACATGCGCATGAAAATGTTGTCGCGGGTTATCCCTGCGTTGTTGACCAGAATATCAACGGACCCCATGGCCTCGGCGGCCTGCTTCGGCAGCGCGGCCACGGCCTCGGCGTCACCCAGGTTGCACGGCAGGACATGAGCACGCTCGCCCAGTTCATCCGCCAGTTTCTGCAGCGGCTCTACGCGCGTGCCCGACAGGCCCACAGTGGCCCCTGCGGCGTGCAAGGTTCGTGCGATCTCGCCCCCGATCCCGCCCGAAGCCCCGGTGATCAGAGCGCATTTTCCAGTCAAATCAAACATACCTGTATCCTTTTCGAGTGTCCTGTCGGACCAACTTTAGGTTATTCGCCTGCCTGCAGCGCTTTTTGAACGTCTTCCGGCGTGCCAACGGCGGTGCAGGCCACGGCCCGATCGATCTTGCGGATCATGCCCGACAGCGCCTTGCCCGCGCCTATCTCCCAAGCTTCGGTCACGCCCTGGGCCACCATGTACTGAACGGATTCGCGCCAGCGGACCGATCCGGTGACCTGTTCGACCAGCAATTGACGGATCAGGTCGGGATCGGTCACCGCCTCGGCGCGGACATTGGCCACCAGAGGAACAGCCGGCGCCTTGATTTCGACGCTTGCCAGCGCTTCGGCCATCACTTCGGCGGCGGGCTGCATTAGGGCGCAATGGAACGGGGCGCTGACCGGCAGCATCACGGCGCGCTTGGCGCCCCTTGCCTTCGCGATCTCGGCCGCGCGTTCGACGGCAGCCTTCGCCCCCGACACCACGACCTGCGTGGGATCGTTGTCGTTGGCGGCTTGGCACACGTCGCCCTGTGCCGCTTCCTCGGCCACGGCACGCACCGCATCCAGGTCCAGCCCCAAGATCGCAGCCATCGCGCCCTCGCCCACCGGCACGGCGCTTTGCATGGCCTGACCGCGGGTGCGCAACAGGCGAGCCGTGTCGGCCACGCTGAGCGCGCCGGCCGCAGCCAGAGCCGAATATTCACCCAAGGAATGGCCCGCGACGAAAGCCGCCCGAGTGACCTGAACGCCCTCGAACTCCAGCGCGCGCATCGCCGCAATCGACGTGGCCATCAGCGCCGGCTGCGCGTTCTGCGTCAGGGTCAGGGTTTCGATGTCGCCCTCCCAGATCAGGGTACTCAGCTTCTCGCCCAGCGCCTCGTCCACCTCGTCGAACACGGCTTTGGCGGCGGGATAGGTATCGGCCAGCGCCTTGCCCATGCCGATGGTCTGGGCGCCCTGCCCCGGAAAAACAAACGCGATTGTCATTGCGACCTCTTGGATGACGTCAGGTTGCGCGGGGTGTAAACCGAGTGGCGGTCTGGCACAAGCTTTGCCTGCACTCTGCATTATGGCACCCTGTCTGTGCGCAGCACGCTATTGTGTCGCCCCGCGGGGCCGCTACCTTGGCGCAGAAGCCAATTCCGGAGCGTACCACCCATGCCCCTGACCAACACCCCTGCTAGCTATGGCAGCGTGACCAAGACCTTTCACTGGGTGACAGCCCTGCTGATCTTTACCGCGCTACCGCTCGGCTGGATCGCCAATGACCTGGCACATGCGATCTCAGACCCGGCGATCCCCTCGTCCGAGGCCGACATCGCCCGCGCCGCCCGCCTGTTTTCGCTGCACAAGACCGTAGGGATCACGGTGTTCTTCGTGGCACTGGCGCGCATCCTGTGGGCGCTCAGCCAACCCAAGCCGGGTCTGCTGAACGCCGACAACAAGCCCGAGGCCTTCGCCGCCGATGCGGTGCATTGGCTGCTGTACGGGTCTTTGGTGCTGGTTCCGCTGTCGGGCTGGATCGACCATGCCGCGACCGAGGGCTTTGCGCCCATCCTGTGGCCATTCGGACAGAACCTGCCGCTGGTGCCGAAATCTCCGCACCTCGCCGAATTGATGGCCGCGCTGCATTGGCTGTTCATGCTGGTGCTGGTGGTCGCCGTGTTTCTGCACGTGGCGGGAGCGCTCAAGCACCACGTCATCGATAAGGATTCGACCCTGCGCCGGATGCTGCCGGGGCGGTCCGACGCGCCGACCCCGCCCGACCAGACACATTCTGCGGCGCCGGCAGCCGCGGCAGCGGTCGTCTGGGTCGCGGTACTGGCGGGCGGCTGGGCGACCGGGATGCTTGGCGCCGGGACTCAGGCCGATGCTGGCTCTACAGAATTGGCAGAGGTTCAATCGGACTGGCAGGTGCAGGACGGCGAACTGGCGATCACGATCACCCAGTTGGGCAACCCGGTGACCGGCCGGTTTGCCGATTGGACGGCCGCCATCACCTTCGACGACCCTGGTGCGCCGGGGCCGGCGGGGACCGTGGACGTTACGGTGTCGATCGGCTCGCTGAGCCTGGGCAGCGTGACAGATCAGGCCATGGCCCCCGATTTCTTCGACGCTGCCCAATTTCCCACCGCCCGGTTCCAGGCCGTTCTGGTCAAGACCGAGACCGGCTACGAGGCGCGTGGCCCTTTGACCATCCGCGGCCAGTCCGTCGACATCGTGCTGCCCTTCGCCCTCGACCTGCAGGGCGACACAGCGCGGATGTCAGGCTCGGTCGATCTGAATCGGCTGGATTTCGGCAT